>WTGE01000408.1 GCA_011525445.1 Synechococcus sp. CO36386bin_37 | reverse complement strand
TCGCCGTGCTGAAGGACGCCCTGCAGGAGGCTGGACAGATCTACGTCGAACTCACTCGCCTCGGGGCCCCAATGGGTTTCCTCGACGTTGGCGGAGGCCTCGGCATCGACTACGACGGCAGCCGAACGGCAAGCTCAGCATCGACGAATTACTCGCTGCAGAATTACGCCAATGATGTCGTCGCAACGATCCGGGAGTGTTGCGTACCTCTCGGTGTGCCAGTGCCAACCCTGGTAAGCGAGAGCGGTCGTGCCTTGGCGAGTCATTTCTCCGTGCTGGTTTTCAATGTCCTCGGCTGCAGTCGCGCACCCGATGGCGAACCAGCTCAAGGGAGCGATGAACCTCTTCCCGTCGCCAATTTACGCGAAACACTCCAGCGGATTCGCGCAATGGATCCTGCGGATCCTTCTCTGCTTCAAGAGGCTTGGAATGATGCAATTAAATTTCGGGAAGATGCTCTTGCAGCCTTTCGACTGGGCTACATCCGCCTGAATCAACGAGCCATGGCAGAACAGCTGAGCTGGACCTGCGCCAAAGAAATCAGTTCAAAGCTGCCAACGGATGAGCCCATCCATGAAGACCTACGCGGGCTGCAACAAGCTTTGGCTTGGACGTACTACGCCAACCTGTCTATTTTTCGGTCAGCTCCAGACACATGGGCGATTGATCAACTCTTTCCAGTGATGCCAATTCATCGCCTGAATGAATACCCGAGCGAACTTGGCCAATTCGCCGATCTCACCTGTGATTCTGATGGGAAGCTCTCGCGATTTATCGACCGTGGCAGCAACAAATCTCTTCTTGAATTGCATCCACTTCAAGACAATCAACCGTATTGGATTGGCATGTTTCTCGGCGGTGCTTATCAAGAAGTGATGGGCAATCTCCACAACTTGTTTGGCAGCACCAATGCTGTTCACGTGAGACTGAATCCCAGAGGGGGCGGTTACCTCCTGGACCATGTGCTCAAGGGAGACACAAACGCCAATGTATTGGAGGAAATGCAACATGATCCAGAGCTCATCCTTGAACGCCTGCGCCAGGCCTCTGAAACAGCGATTCAGCAAGGAAAACTAGAAATTGAAGAAGCGCGGCTGTTAATGAGCCATCTCAAGGCCAGCCTGGACCAAACGACCTATCTCGCAGGGTGAAGCACGTTCGAGAGCTGCTGTTGCAAAGCGCCGGACCTTATCTGGTGTCCGTGGTCATCCTCGTGTTGCTGCGCAGCGCCGGTCTCGCCCAAACCATCGATCTTCTCCTCTATGACCTAGTTACCGCTCAACGTCCATCACCATCCGGGCGAGACACGCCAATCACCCTGGTGGGCATTGAAGAAAGCGACATTCAACGTTTTGGCTGGCCGATCGATGACGCCCTGTTTTGCAAAGCCTTTGACCGCCTGAACGCTGGCGGGGTCGACGTCATCGGATTCGACATCTACCGCGATAAAGGCGTTGGTCGACAACAACAATGTCTTCGTGATCGATTTCGAGACGAACCGACCTTGGTCTCGATTTTTAATGTGGCCTCTGGCATCGCTCCGGTTCCAGGGACCCCCACTGAGCGTCAGTCCTACAACGACCTGAGCCTCGACGCCGACGGGGTGCTGCGCCGTGACCTCGTGCATGTCACCGGGCAAGACGAAGCGACGGTCTCTTTCCCCATGCGTGTGATGGAGGTCGCCACCGGTAATCGAAACCTGCGGGAGGCGATGGACGACGGAACCCATCAAGACGCCTGGCTCAGCGCGGATGGGGGCGGTTACCACAACGAAATCGACGCTGGGCTTGGAATCCAGCGTCTGCTTCGGTTCCGCGAACCGCGGAGCTATCGGTTCTATTCACTGACACAGCTGCTGGATGGTGAAATCCCCAGAGAGGCGATTCGCGATCAAATTGTGTTGATCGGGAGTACAGCTCCATCCCTTAGAGATCTCTTCAACGTCCCGCACACCCGTTTCCATCAGTCAGAGGAGGTGTTCCAGATGTCTGGGGTGGAAATCCACGCCAACCGTGTAGCCACACTGCTCGATCACCACAACGGAACACTGAACACGGGCTGGATCATGCCGGGCTGGGGCAACCTCATCCTGATCCTTCTCTGCATGGCCAGCGGAACGCTGCTTGGGGAAAAGGTGCCGACCCTGCGACGCAGCGTGCTCGTGGTCGTTGCACTCAGCGCCGGAGTCGCCGGTGGGCTGACTTGGCTGCTTTGGGAGCACATCTGGGTGGGAATCGCCATGCCCACCTTCGGTTTGCTGAGCATGGGCGGTGCCGCTTGGCTGCGCCGGGGTGCCATGAGCCAACAGCATTCACAACAGATCAAACAACTGCTGGGGCAAACCACATCACCAGCCGTAGCCCAACAACTCTGGGATCAGCGTGATGAACTTCTGAGCGACGGGCGATTCGAGGGTCGCCAACTGCCCGTCACCGTGCTGTTCACGGATACGGTGAACTTCACAAGCGTGTCGGAGGGGATGACTCCCCGCGCACTGATGGACTGGCTCAACCGCGGCATGGAGGTCTGCGTTCCAGCTGTGACCAAGCGCGGCGGCATGGTGAACAAATTCACCGGCGATGGAATGCTTGCTGTATTTGGGGTTCCCCTCGAGCAGGACAGCAAGGCAGAAGCACAGGCCGCGATTGAAGCTGCAATGGAAATCAAAGCTGGGCTGGAACAGCTGAACAAGGACCTGCTGCAAGACCAAGAACCAGCAATGAGAATCCGCATGGGCATTCATTCAGGGGAAGCCCTGGTGGGGTCGATGGGCAGCGCCGAGCGAATCGAATACGCCGTCATCGGCGACTCCGTCAACTGTGCGTCACGACTGGAAAGTCTCGACAAACACCGTCATGAAGGCGTGCTTCGAGTGCTGATCTCCAGCACCACCCTTGACCTGCTTGATCCAACCTTCAAGAGTCGCCTGAATCTTGGGTATTGGGGGCCTGTGCAAGTGAAGGGGCGCGAAGAACCGCTTGAAGTGAGTGAACTCAAGATGGACAACGCACCGGCAACTCCTGAGGCCATTCAGCCGTAACGACATCTGCCAAGCCGAACTGAGACAACGTTTCCGCTGCGTCAACCGTTCCTCCGCAGTTTTGGCGCAATCGCTGCAAGTTCTTCTGCACTTGCACATCGCTGGCTTCCGCAGTGGAGAGCAGAAGACTCACCGCCGGTGGAGATGCCGTTTCGATGAACGACAGGGGGTCAGCACTTGCCGCAGTATCGCCAGAGTTGCAATCAAAGCCCGACTCCCAGATGGTCGGAACACTGATGGCGGATCGACGCACCAAGGTGACTCCAGCAGGAGAGGCAGGCAATGTCTGGCTGGTGGACGCACCACCCGCTTCTGGTTTAAAAGTCATCGTCAAGCTGACGGGATTAGCCGTCGGTCCTTGCACCAGGGCCAAATCAGCGGAGACACCAGGCGCAAAAACGCTGCTATCAGGCACAAGATGCACCAGGGTCCGAGCACTGCACTCACCCCGGGTTCCCCCACCAACCCGACGCCCCGGGAAGCTGCTGCGAAGGTTGGCCTGAGCCAGCCCAACCAGTGGAGACAGCGCAACGGAGACAGAAATACCGAGGCAGACAGCCAATGCCTTGTGCAGAGCGGCGGATGAACCCATATCGATCACGCACAACGACACACATCCTGACAAAACACTCTGCTGTTGGCCAAAGGTTCGAGAAAACAACTCACAGCTCAAGAGAACATCAATTTGTTGAACGTCTTGGTCATGCGTTCGAGCAAACCAACCTCAAGGGATTTGGTTTCTTCTGGCGTGAACGTCTTAAGCGATGCCTCCCGTGAGGCCATCACTTTCGCGAACTCGGCCATGGCCTCCTGATTGTTCAGAAAGATGGTTTCAATCTGCTGTTGGCTGATCTCCTGGAGGACCACATGGGAGGCCGCCTTGATCGACGCCGTCCGCGGAGCATTCGTTAAAGCAGAAATCTCACCAAAAATGGTTCCCGAAGAAAGCTGAGCAACCTCAATCATTCCCTCAGCACCGGAGGGATTCGGAATCAAGACAGAACAGCTGCCCTCAAGCAGCACATACATCGAACCACCCACATCTCCAAGCTGAACGACCAGTTCGCCAGGACCAAAGCAAATCAAACGGTCATTACGAATGATTTCTCTAATCTCATCATCACACAACGAAGAAAACAACTCGATCGACCGCAGAGAGGAAAAACTGTCGCACTGTTCCCGTTCTCGACGCTGTGCAAGCAGTTGCCTCTGGGACTGAGCTGTCCTCAGATCAATCATCGAATATGGCAAGGCATAACCATTGCGCTCAACCGCATACCAAACATTGGAATAGATATCTGTACGGATTTGATTGCGAAGCTTGAAATCAGCAACAAAGAATTTAAGAATATAATCAATAGAATCCCGATCAATAGATCTAAGAATAACCCGACTTCGCTCAGGGTCAACAATACCTTTGTGAGAATTAAGAGCCACCAGCAAAACTTGCATAGCAAGGCCAGGAGGCATGTCCAATGGCAAACCAATCTCCAATTCAAGTCGATACTCCGTTGAAGATGGTCTTGAATAATTGATTGTCTTACTGCGATCAATCAGCGAATTCGGAATCACAATATAGCGGTCGTCAATGTCGTCATAAAGGTAGGTGCTACTCCAAGAGATATTTTCAACACGACCCAATTCACCAGCAATTTCTACCCAGTCGCCCACACTGAATTGACGCTCAACTTGAACAGCTAGAGCTGAAGAAATATTGCCAACCTGAGTTGCTGAACCGGGACCAACAATGAAGGCTAGTCCGCCCAAGACCGCCGCTGAACCGACAGTAGTCAACACACCCTGGCTATTGAGCTCAACAGCTACCACCACAAAAGCCGCAACCACCAAAGCCAAATCCTTGAGAATGCGAGGAGGAGCCACGCCGCCCTGGCTCAACCGCGCCAACACCACCCAAATCAGATCGAGAGCCAGTTCCGCCAAGGCAACGAAGAGGCCCGTCTTGGCAATGACTGCAATCCAATCAACAATCTCGCCCTGCAACCCGAGGCCAATCAGCATTCGGCTCAGCAATCCCGCCGCCAAAGCCACACGGAAGAACGTCATGCTTGGGATCAAGCGAGAAAATCGCCAAGCCCCGAGCTGACGCACACGGCCCAACACAACCGTGAGCAGGAAGAGAACGAAGAGGAGAAAGCTCGTCATGAAGGCTTGTGATCGTTAAATCGAACTCCGTCTCAATTGATCGCCATTAGGCAAGCCACCCAAACGATTTTGCAAGCCCAATGCAGTGCCTGATCAACAATCAACTTATAGCCAAACCGGCACTTGCCAAAATCAATCAAACTATGAGCAACCATTTCGGCAAGGCCGAGAACGGGGATGCCAGTGAGCAGAGCAACCATGAAGCCATGGGTTGCAGCATGGGCTGAAAGCCACCACCGCCAATTCAATGTGACGTCTTTTCCAGCACACTTCTCAACGGCCATCTTGTCACCCTGAAGAGGGAAGTCGACCAAAAAGTGCCCAAGGATCAGCATGATCAGCAAATTCAGCGGTTGATCGACGGGGGCCAGGACTATCTGCATGCAAAGGTGCCGGAGCGAATCTCCATCGTGGCCTGTCTGGCGAGGAGTTCAACCATCTTGTGAGCAGGCGAAGCCATTCAGAGCCATGGGGAATCGCAATGACAGCCATCTCAGGATGACGGCTACCAAAGCTGACAACGGATCGAAAGACTCCGTAAAAACGAAATGATTTGCACTCAAGACAGAGGAGTCCTGAATCAAAAGCAGGATTAACATGTCAGGACAGTCATCGCAGCAATGGATCACAACAGCCTGGTCAAGACCTTACAAAATGAGGGCAACCTCAAATATTCATTCAGCGGAAAAGAGATCGAAACCTTGTGCAAATGGATGACGATTGAAACGTTCAAGCAAGCAGAGACACTGATTAGCAAAGGCGACCCTGCAGACAGCCTTGTCTTTATTTTGAGTGGGCTAACACAATCTCTTGACGACGATCGCCAGGTGGGACTCCACGCTAAGGGCGATTTTGCAGGAGACAGCCTATTTTCAGACAGAAGCATTCAAAACTTTAGTGTCCAGGCATTAGAGGACGGCATCGCAGCCAGGCTGAGCTGCCATAACTTCCATGATTTTCTCAATGAAGATCAGAATCTTGCTCTGAAATTTCAAGAATTCTTCAGGACGATCAGCAAGGTCCGCTTTGAGCAAATAGCGGGAGAAAGCTTTATTGACAAGAAAAAATATCTTGCTCTCATTGCCCACAACAACATGAAGGGAAGCCTCATGGAGTTCTGCAGTATGCAGAGCACCAAACTCGAACAATTTCCACTGATTGCCACAGGAACAACCGGAAGCTTGTTATTCAATAAAACTGGACTTGTCCTCTCTCGAAAAGTTGCATCGGGCCCTCTCGGCGGCGATCAAGCCGTGGGAACAATGATTTCCACCAAAAACATCTGTGGTGTGATTTTTTTCAGAGATCCACTCTCCGCACACCCCCACCATGCCGATATTGAAGCCTTGGGGCGCCTATGCGACGTTTACCAAATTCCATTTGCCACCAACCCGCAAAGTGGCGAAGCCATTCTCGACTATCTCCTCTCAGGAAAGTCTGAGCGGGAATTGATCCCCAACCATGTTCTTCAGA
>WTGE01000403.1 GCA_011525445.1 Synechococcus sp. CO36386bin_37 | reverse complement strand
GCTTGCAGGGCAGCCGCAACAAGAAGGGCGCTGAAGCGGAAGGTCAGCAGGGCCATGACCTTCAGAACAAGGAGGTTTGGCGATGCTGCAGGCTTGGCATCTGTCCCCGGATCCGTTGAAGATGAAGGGTGTCAATCGGAGCAATCGCTGCTCCAGGGATGACTCCTGCATCGGAGAGAACGGTGCCCCAAGGATCAACAATCAGCGAGTGACCGTGACTCTGTCGGCGTTGGTAGTGAACACCTGTTTGAGCGGGTGCCATGACGTAGGCCGTGTTTTCGATGGCCCTGGACTGGAGCAGCACCTGCCAATGATCCTTACCAGTGAAGGCCGTGAAGGCAGCGGGAATCATCAACAACTCGGCTCCGGCTCCTACGAGATGGCGATACAGCTCAGGGAAGCGCACGTCGTAGCAAATGGATAGCCCCACACGACACAGTCCAGGAACATCCACGACGCAGGGAGCATTGCTCCCAGGCGTGAAACTGGCGGATTCGCGGTAGGAGCTGCCGTCAGGGAGGTCCACATCGAAGAGATGGATTTTGTCGTAACTGGCCAGGACCTGACCATCACGACCAACCAGCTGGCATCGTTGAAAGTGATGTTGGCCGTCTCCGACGGGTACGGGAAATCCGCCACCCAGGATCACCACTTGATAGCGACGCGCCATGGTGACCAGAAAGCGAGACGCCTTGTCGGATAAGGAGGGTGCGAGCTTCAAACGTTGCGTGTCGTCACCCATGAAGGCGAAGTTTTCAGGCAGAGCAATCAGCTCTGCACCACGACGGGCTGCCAAGTCAATCTGTTCTTCAGCGGCGGCGAAATTGGCCTCTGGATCCGTTGTACTGGTGAGTTGAAGGGCCGCAGCCAAAAAGTCACTCACGTGCATCCTGTCTGATGCGCAAATGGTATTGGCTCACAGCCATGCGGCTACCTGCTCACACCACGAAGTACACCCGGTTCCGCCTGCGTCGGCACGATTGAAATCTGATCCAGGCCAGCACAACACTGGAAATCGGCGTCATGATCACCCAATCTGATCAGGCGCTGGCCATGGGAAGCAAGACGTAAGCAAGCTTCTGGATCATGCTTCCACTGAGCCCAGAGCGCGAGGGCAGCCTGCATTTCATCGTTGGCAACACTGGCACCTGCTGCAACCAGTGAGGCGGCAAGTGCTCCGGCTGCCAGCGAATCCTCCAGGGAATATGTTCCTTCCCAGCCACTTCCCACCATCCAGATTTGGTTGGGTTGATCGCTGATGAGCTGCTGGGCGACGGCTTCACGGTTTGGCAGAGCCACTGTGAGCACACAGGCCACCTCACGGACTTTGTGCAGTGAACGTGTGCCATTGGTGGTGCTCATGAACAGTCGCTTTCCACGAACGGTTTCAGAGACAACAGCGACGGGGGAGTTGCCCAGATCAAAACCCTCGAGCTTGCTTCCACCGCGTTCGCCCACTAGCAGACGCTTTGCTTCCGGCCAGGATTGGGCCTGAGCTCGCAGTTCATCGAGATCAGCGAAGGTTTGAATTGCCTCGGCGCCATTGTGCAGAGCCCAGGCGATGGTCGTGGTAGCGCGCAGTACGTCGATGACGACGGCGGCATCGGGACCTTCTGGACCCTTGATGTGGTCTGGCACTTCAGCAGCCACATGGAAATAGGACACCTTCATGGCCACGATCTCGATCAGCGTGCGTCACAGTAACCAGATTGCTTCCTGCACACCCTGATAGCTCCATGGCTTTGTTTGGTCCCGGCCCTGGAACGCGAGATCTGAGGGACTTTCTCAAGTTGCTCGATGAGCGTGGCCAGCTGCGTCGGATCACAGCGCCCGTTGATCCCGATCTCGAGCTTGCAGCGATCGCTGATCGGGTTCTTGCTGCAGGCGGTCCTGCTCTGTTATTCGAGAACGTGATCGGCTCCAGCATGCCTGTGGCCGTCAACACGCTTGGCACGGTGGAGCGTGTGGTGTGGAGCATGGGTCTGGAGCGGGCTGAGCAGCTCGAGGAGCTCGGTTCCAGGCTGGCTATTCTTCAGCAGCCGAGGCCTCCAAAAGGTCTCGAGGAAACCAAGCAATTTGCCAGGGTGTTCTGGGATCTGGTGAAGGCGAGGCCGGACCGTGACCTCACTCCAGCTTGTCGCCAGCAGGTGTTTCGGGGAGACGATGTCAACCTTGATCAGATCCCTTTAATTCGTCCCTGGCCAGGTGACGCAGCCGGGGTTATCACGTTAGGCCTGGTGATCACAAAAGACCCTGAAACCGGAGTGCCCAATGTTGGTGTCTACAGGCTTCAGCGCCAATCGATCAACACCATGACGGTCCACTGGCTGAGCGTTCGAGGTGGGGCACGTCACCTGCGTAAGGCGGCCGCTATGGGGCAGAAATTGGAAGTTGCGGTGGCGATTGGAGTGCATCCCCTACTGGTGATGGCTGCTGCAACACCGATCCCCGTACAACTTAGTGAGTGGCTGTTTGCAGGGATTTATGCGGGAGAAGGAGTGCGCCTTACACCCTGTAAAACCCTTGATTTGCAAGTTCCCAGTTCCAGTGAGGTGGTTTTGGAGGGAACAATCACACCAGGTGAAGTGAGCCCGGATGGTCCCTTTGGGGATCACATGGGGTTCTATGGAGGGGTGGAGGATTCACCGTTGGTGCGGTTCCACTGCATGACTCAACGGCGGTCCCCCATCTTTCTCACCACGTTCAGTGGCAGGCCACCGAAGGAGGAAGCGATGTTGGCGATTGCGCTGAACAGAATTTATACACCAATTCTCCGTCAACAAATTCCTGAAATCAGAGATTTTTTCCTCCCAATGGAGGCGTTGAGTTACAAGTTAGCTGTTATTTCCATCGACAAAGCTTATCCAGGCCAGGCTAAACGTGCTGCCATGGCTTTTTGGAGCGCGCTTCCACAATTCACTTACACCAAATTTGTCGTTGTGGTGGATGAAAAGATCAATGTGCGTGATCCACGCCAAGTGGTGTGGGCTATCGCTGCACAAGTGGATCCACAGAGAGACTTATTCGTTTTGGAAAATACACCTTTCGATACTCTTGATTTCGCGAGCGAGCAACTTGGATTAGGAGGTCGCATGGCGGTAGATGCGACGACAAAGATTGGACCTGAAAAAAATCATGAATGGGGGGAACCTCTGAGCCGACCTGCTGACTTGGAGCAAAGGGTGAATGATCGGCTCGAGGAACTTGGGCTCTCTGATCTGGATCATGCTGAGCCGAATCCTGAACTGTTTGGTTACGTTCTTGATAAACTTATTTCCATCCAGCTTCGGTCATGAGTTGTATAGCTTGTTTGTTGTAGCGACTGAGTTCTGAGACGGTAACCCGATCGGGAGTGAATTTGGTCATTCCTTTGAGATAGCTGGATCCTCCAACTCCCTTGAGTGGGAATTCATAGGTTGGCCTGGCAAGACCTGCGCTTCCCTGTGGTGAAGCAAGAAATTCAATCAATTTCACAGCATTCTGTTTGTTCTTTGAGTAGCGCGATACGGCTGCAGCGCTGATGTTCACGTGCGCGGGCTTTGGCATCACAATTTTGACTTTGTTTGCCAATGCTTGATCGTTTTTGCCATTCACGCCAGCTCTCATTCTGGCCAGATAGTAATGATTCACAATTCCAACTCCGCATTTTCCTTGGGCAACAGCACGAATCAGGCCAATGTCTCCGCTGAAATAGGGCTGGGTGACATTGTTCGTGAGTCCTTTCAACCATGCTTTGGTTTTGGTTTGACCGTTCAGCGCTAGCTGGTCTGCAACAAGGGATTGGTTGTAGACATTCTTCCTTTTTCTCAGGCAGACTTTCCCCTTAAGGGATGGATTGGCCAGTTGTGAATAAGATGTAACTGATGATGGTGAAACGATAGCTGAGTTAACAATAATGGCTCTCACACGTCGTGTTAATCCGTACCATCTTTTTTTGGGGTCTCGATAGCGAGCGGGAACAGATTGATTCAAGGTAGAAGAGTTGATGGAGCCAAATAACCCTGCATTTGCACCGTTATTAATTCTTGCGGCATCAACAAGAATGATCACATCGGCTTTCGTGTTTTTCCCTTCACTTTTGAGACGTTGGACCAGAGAAATACCTGAAGCTTCAACCAGTCGCACTTTGATTCCAGTTTGATCTGAGAATTTTTTGTAAATTTTTCGGTCGGTGTTGTAATGACGTCCGGAATACACCCTTACTTCCTCGCTGGCCAACACCGGCGTGAACAATGAAAATGGAACAAAATATGTAAGAAAGAGAAGCGGTTTCATCGTCTTAAAGGAGCACCTTTTATTATAAAACCTCTCGTGATCTCGATGAATCATTTGTCACAGAGACAAGTGTCCGTACCCGTCAGTTAAGACCGAACAATGAACTATCTCCGACTGCAACTTTTTGATCAAGACACTTGCGAACATTTGCTGCAACAACTTGCTCTTGAAGCTGAGTGGCAAGATGGTGTTTTAACAGCTGGAAGTCACGCTCAGAGTGGGAAGAGAAATTGTCAGATTCGCTATGACAGTGAGCTTAGGCTTCGCATTCATCGTCAGGTTGAACAGGCAATGTGGCAGAGTCCAGTGGTGAAGAGTTTCTGTCTGCCTCGCAAATTGCATCGTTTGTATATCTCCAAGACAGAATCGGGTGGTGGTTATGAATCACATGTAGATAATGCCTATATGAGTAGTGGGAGAAGTGATTTATCCTTCACTCTTTCATTGACAGATCACAAAAACTATGGAGGCGGTGAGTTGGAGATCGATAGTCTCTCTGATACATATCCCATTAAACTTCATCAGGGAGAGATTGTGATTTACCCCAGTACGTCACTTCATCGTGTCTGCACAGTCTCGGAGGGTCTTCGTATCGTTTGTGTGGGATGGATCGAAAGTTATGTTAAGAGTGAAGAGGACAGGCTTTGTTTGTTTCAGCTCGAAAGTGGAGCGAAGGCTATGTTGGCTCAACATGGACGGAGTGAGGAATTGGATTTGATTTTCTTGGCTTACACCAACCTGTTACGACGTTTAGGTAGTTAGCCATGTATAAAAAGATTCATGGAATCGCCATTGCTTAGTTAAGATAAAAAAGTGTGTTTAAATTTGATGAAAAAGACCACGGTCCTATCAATTTTTCTTGCCAGTGCGGCTACTTTGTCACCTCACATTGTGGCTGTAGAACCTGCTCTTGCTGATCAAGACGTCAAAGGAGGTCTTCAGGAGTGGTCGACAGATCAGGATCTCGATGCCGAAGCGAAAAAGGACTCAGACGCAAAAGCAGCGGCTAAAGAAGCCGCTGATAACGATATTTGTATCCCTATCGGTGAAGGTGAGAACTGTTGGTAAAGAGCTGATCTAAGTATCCTTGTTTGTTCAATAATTTTAAGGAGTGGATTAAGTCGCTCCTTTTTAATGCAAAAAAGGAGAGACTTAATCTCCCCTTTTTCTAAGCAAAATGTAAGTTCTAGAATTTAAAGGTTGTCAGTACGAGCCCACCAAGGGTATTAAATTGATCGGCTCCAATTCCCCCTGTTTTTGCACTGGATCCTGTCTCTTGACCGAAGGGACGACTTAAATAGAACAACGCTGGAGTCACAGTGATGTTATCTGTAACTTGAAAGTCGTAGTACAACTCGAAGGCATAGTTTCCATCATCTGAATACCCCACACCATTTTGACCTTGCCCCTTAAGAGCAGTGACAAATTGTGGCTGCCCAGCAGCAAATCCAAGTCTGTTGCCACGCATGAAGGCGTCTTGCCAATTCAGACCAACAAGCCAGCCCTGAGCCTGGGTTCTATCACCATCTTCAATGGAGTCTCCATTGAAGTTTGTGATGCTCCAACCGACACTGATACTTGGAATCCAACCGCTCTCGAGAGGTTGGTAATACGCATTGAGATTGAATTGATTAGCGTCTTCGTAGTTTTTGGTTGATGCTCCGAGTGGGGTCCCAGCCCCACCAACAGTCATGCCTCTTTGAGAGTAGGCGTAGGCAGCGGAAATTTGCCAGAACGGTGTTCCATAAGCGATCTGGCTCAGGAATTTACCTTTGGATCCGTTAGTTGCAATGCCACCATTGTTGGGATCACTGCTAAAACCATTTTTAGCGACATAGTTCACACTGACTTTGAATTTCGGATCCCTGAAGTTGGAATTTCTGTTGCTGATCCAGTTGATACCGGCTCCAGGGGACGTACTCGCTCCATATGCTCCGTAGTACCCCCCAAGTTTGAATTGCTTTAAAACATGCTTATAAACGCCTGGAGTGGCGGCGAGCATGTAATAGTTTTCAATCAGTGGGCCCGCAAACACCTGGAAATCACTTCCCAGAGGGAATTGATACCACAATTTATCGACTTTAAGGCTGTTTGCGCTGCTTTTGGAGGCTTCAATCTGTGACTGTTTTCCTGTATATCCCTTACCTGAGAAGGTGTTGTCGTTGAAATTACCAGTTCTCAAACGTGTATAAAGAAGATCTTTTCCAGTGAAACTGGTGTTTAGGTTAAGTGTGGTTCGGTATGCGAAAACGGTACCTGTGTCCCCAAGATAGGCTCCATCTTTATCTTTTAATTGATTCACTTTGTCTCCGCCGTAAGCTGTTGCACCGATGGTGAATTCAGCCTTCCCGGTCAGCTTGGTGGTGGTGGAGAACTGAGTGGCTTCCAGTTCGCCAACGCGGGCTTC
>WTGE01000208.1 GCA_011525445.1 Synechococcus sp. CO36386bin_37 | reverse complement strand
GAAGTGTCCCAAGACAAAAGATCTATTACAGTGATGTCATGCTTATTGAGATAAGAAGAGAATAAATGGGAATAACTTTCAGTGATACTAATATTTTGAGGCCTTCCTCTTTTATGATCTCCATTCCAGTTTGGAACAAATCGATTAGAATTTATAAAAATAAGATTTGGTATAGATGCTAGTTTAGGCAAAAGAGATTTAGATGCCATCTCTTCGGAATACATATTGATTGTATCCTGCTCTTCAAACAGAATACCAAAATGATTTGCCAAATGTACTTCCATATTTTCTCGCCCAAACAAACTATCAAATATATCTTTTTTATTGTTAACTACTTTCTTGCTGTAATCTCTGGTGTTTAGTTTTATGGAATCTTCGTTTGCCGTGTTTTTATTATTATAAACAAAGTTCAATGCATTATCGTGGGGCCTAGGTGACCACTCAACAATACCAGTATACAGAATCACATGATCATAAGCCTTCAGCTTTTCATCCGAGAATTGATCGAAAAAATCTAATGTAGTTGTCCATTTCATTGGGCATAAATATAAATCAACATCGAGATCTGGATGCTTAGCCAGCCTCTCCCCAAAAATAGAATGATTTTGCCCCGCAGGTTTATGTTGTCCTCTACTATCAGTGAAAAGAAGAATACGCTTCATGGGTATGGTATTTTCTTAAAGAGCTTCAAAATACAATTTACTGCTCGATCTTGCAAGTGACAGTGCTAGCTCCCACTCTTCAGGAGTATCAATATCAACAGATTCCAACACAGGTGTTTCCATCATTATGGGTCTATTGCCAATACGTGCTTTTGTATTCGCAAAGCTTGATGATGTGAAGAGATAAAGATTTGAATTCTCCTCGTACCAGGGTTCAATTTCTTGTGTAGGAATTAAATTCTGAGGATCATGATTAACAGGAGAGAGGTCCGAGCGGTAGAAACGTGTTTGAATCTTATTTACAGTAAACAAAGAATCAACATCGCCAGTAATTTGCTCACTATAAAATAAGGAAAAAGCTTTTTTAATTGTATGCACACTCATTAAAGGATTAGTGGTGTGAGTCATGAGATAAAGATCAGAGCCAACATTACGGATATCGTCTTCTAAGACTAGATTCATAGAAACATCATCGCCACAGATCTCAGGTTTTCGATCCCGAATCCAAACACGATCTGAATTTGGTAGACCATGCTTTTCAAGAAGATGTCTTGCGTCAGTGTTAATAACTACTTGATCAATTTCTTCAACCTCTAACAAGGTATCGAGGATCCATCTGAAAAGGGGTTTTCCGCAGAAGTCTCGAAAATTCTTTCCCGGAACACGTGAACTATTGGCCTTCATTGGCAACAGTGCAACGATTTGATTGCTACCTATATCTCTCATGATTTTAATGTTGTACTCGTTAAGGGTAAGCCTTTTGCAGGTGAAGGGTAGAAATACGTATCACGGAGTTCACTGCTCACCTTCTTGTGCCGATGATTGCCAATGTAGCTCCCTAAGTACTGGTGGAAGCGGTAGCGAACAATTTTGTACACGTTCACGGGATTTAAAGCATTTGGAATATCTTTTATAATGTCACCTAATACAGCTCTATTGAAATACCGAACAATATCACGTCGCCTGAGCAGAATTTCGGGGCTGATTTGTTGGAGTGCTAAGGCTTCTCGTTCAAAACGTCGTTGTATTTGTTTCCAGGTTTCGTTATGAAGATGATAGACACATGCATCTCCTGCATAGCCAACAAGGCCTTGATTAGCTACAAGGCGTTTCGCAAGATGCATATCTTCTAAACCTGTTAGTTCTTCATCGAATTTATAGCGCCTCCAAACCTCAGTTAATAGGGCGCTATTTGCGTTATTACAATAAAATCCTTCCTGCGGTAGGCTTGATTGCTCTGGAAAATATTTTAAAAATATTTGAGATTCACTCCAGTATGTATGAGAGCCACCTAATTGCCGCCCATAGCAGTATTGCGCTTTACCTGCCTTAAGCGGCTCTACAAGATTTTGCAGCCAAGCTCGATCATAAGGAGTGCAATGCCCGCTCACAAATACTAAAAATTTCCCTTGTGATACTTCGCAGGCACGATTTAAGCTTCGACCAAATGAAAACTCTTCTCTGCTGATATGGAGGATTTTGCAACCATACTCATTGGCTATGCTCAGGGTATTATCGGTCGACCCTGAATCAATCAGGACAATCTCATAAGTAAAATCTGTTCGCTGATCTTGAATGCCTCCTAGCAAATCTCTTAAATAGCGCTCTTCGTTCAGCGTGCGTATGACAATAGAGATATCAGGATTGCTCATAATTCTATATAGTGAGAATCAAGCAACTCAAAAGGCCATTGATCTGAGTTGTAAACAGCCTTGATTTCTTCAGGGTTTGTGCTGTTGATTGCAAACATGTCCCAATGGACAGGGACCACTGTCTTGATGCCAACTTCGGTGGCCAAGCCAAAGGCTTCGAGAATGCTCATATTGCCAACAATGCCGCGACGACGTCGGAAATAATTGTCTTCATTCACAGGCAAAAGAGCAAGATCAATTGGATTAATCTTCCTGAGTTCGTTAATCAGCTCATCGCATATAGATGTGTCTCCGGCTAGGTACAGGGTCTTGTTATTGTATTGAAATAAATAATCCACCGTATGCGGCTGGTTCTCATGATCAACTCGCAGCTTCGGGTGGGCCGCAGGAATAGAGCGAACTTGCAAGTTATTGCCTAATGCACAGGCTTCCGGCGATGCCTCTTGAATTCTCTCCTCAGAGATTCCCCAATCTGCCAACTGTTTACGAACTGCTAGAGGCCCCATAAAACGGGCCTGCGGGCTGGCCTCAGCCAAAATTGGCAATGTATGCGGATCACAGTGATCCATATGTTCATGGGTAATCAACACCCAATCAACTTCTGTCAGCTCGTTAGGCTTATAAGGAATTGGTACTTGGCGAAATAAATCAGGTGAATCCAGTTCTTGCACTGAGTTGCTTAAATAGGGGTCAACCAGCACAGTGAGATCCCCAACATCGATCCTTAAGCCAGTCTGGCCCAAATGCTTAAGCTGAATTGTTGTAGGAGAGATCATGCTTAGGCCTGCTGCAAAAAATCAGCCAGCAGCTGAAGTGCCTTTTGACTTGTGCGCTCCACACCATCCACCGTGTTGGAGGCATTATGCGACCCGAAAATGCAGGAGGGATGGCTACGCAAGGGTGAATCAGCGGGCAAAGGCTCTTGCTCGAACACATCCAGCGCAGCCGAGTGTACTTTTCCATCAGCGAGTGCTGAAATCAGTGCCTGCTCATCGATCACCGGCCCACGGCCCACATTGACGACGCGTACGCCGGTTTTCATCGCTGCAAAAGCTTCGGCATTGAGGAGATGATGGCTTGATGAGGTGAGTGCGCAATTCACGACGACGAAATCAGCTTCTCCAAGCCGCTCAGGCCAGGGCGCAAGGCTGACTCCCTCTTCCAGACTGCTGGCATCCACAAAAGGGTCATAGGCGATGACGGCCATATCCGCGGCCAGCAGACGCCGTGCTGTGTTGCGCCCGATATCTCCGTAACCCACCACTGCCACGTTGCGGCCAGCCAGCGACAGACCACGCGGTTTCGGCCAGCTGCCCTCACGCACGCCCCGATCAATTTCCACGGTGTGGCGCGCCAGTGCAATCACATAGCCCACCGCAATATCGGCAACCTCTCCGCCAAACATGCCCGGTGTATTGATGATCGGGATGCCAAGGGCCTCACAGGCCTTGAAATCGACGTTGTCCACACCAATACCCCACTTCACCGCCGCTTTAAAAGCCCCGCGTTGGCCGGCCTCAAACACTTGCTGAGTGGCTGGATCGTCACCGATGATCCAGCCGTCAAATTCTGGCAGCAACTCCATCAGTTCGGCTTCGCTGAGGGTCTGGGTGACCTCTGCAGGTACGAGCTCAAGCCCGAGCTCCTGTGCTGAAGCGTCAAAAGCCTCGAGCATGCCAAGCATCGGTGGGCAGGTGACGAGGACGCGATGGCTTGACATTGTGCTCAGTCAGGGTCGTGCAGGCGGCTGTGGATTCCACCGCCGAGGTGAAGAACGCAACCATTTAAAAACCTGCATGAGGGATCTAATAGGAATTGCACTGCTTTGGCTACATCATCTGAGCTACCTATGGAATTGGTTGGGTGAAACGACTCTAGTTGGGCCTTCAACTCTGGGTTGGCGGCAAATCCTGCTTCCAGCATCGGCGTCGCGATCGCAGCTGGTTCAATAGCGTTGACTCGAATCGTGCCTCCGATCTCCACCGCCATAGCCCGTGTCAACCCAGCCAGGGCTGCTTTGCTCGTGGCGTAGGCCGTAAAGCCAGGTTTTGTGAGTTGGCTGTGAATACTACCAATATGAATGATTGATCCTTTCTGGCGTTGGAGCTGAGCAATAAAAGCTTTGTTAATCATCACGGGAGCCATCAGATTGACAGAGATCGTTTTATTCCAGTCGGTTGCAGTCAGTTGATCAAATTTGCCTAGACGTTGGAGTGCAGCGTTATGAATAATCGCCGAAAGATCTCTTTCTCCGGCAGCCGAACATACGTTGCCAACAAAGTCTTCCAAATTCTTAGTTTCCTGGCTGAGCGCCGATAGGTCGGCAGGAATCCAGGCCAAACATTGATCACGAATGCATTGCTCTGGCTCGACATTTGGATGATCGCTGCCGAGAACGGCCCAATCAGCTTCAGCAAGAGCTTCAACCAAGCCTTTGCCAATGCCACCGGCAGCACCAGTGACCAAAACTATTTTTTGCATCAACCTTCGGCTCCCTGGTGAGTATTTGCTCTGTATCCATTGGGGTTGTTGCTCTGCCAGGCCCAGCCATCACTGCAAATCTCCATGAGGCTCCGCCGGGTTTTCCACCCGAGGCGCCGAAGTGCGAGGGCTGGATCTGCAACGGTGGCGGCTGCATCTCCAGGCCTGCGTCCCACCACGTCGTAGGGCACCGGTTTTCCACTGGCGCTTTCGAACGCGCCCACCACCTCCAGCACTGAGTACCCCTGGCCGCTACCTAGGTTCAGTTTGAGCAGTTGCGGATCTTCCGAAAGAAGTGTGTCTAGGGAGGCTTGGTGACCTTCAGCCAGGTCCATCACATGGATGTAATCGCGCACACCACTGCCATCAGAGGTGGGCCAGTCACCACCGAAGACCTGCAGCTTCTCTCGCTTGTCCACTGCAACTTGGCTCACAAATGGGAAGAGATTGTTGGGGATGCCGCTTGGGACTTCACCGATGCGGCCACTGGGATGAGCACCAACTGGGTTGAAATAGCGCAGACAAGCAATCCTCCAGCCAGGCTCGCTTTCTGCCAGGTCTGAAAGCATTCGCTCAACTGCAGCTTTGCTGTGACCATATGGGTTGATCGGTTGAACCCGTGCGGCTTCCAGTATCGGCACTTGCTCAGGGATCCCGTAGAGGGTGGCGCTGCTACTGAAAACAAGCGTGCGGCATCCTTTCGCTTGCATGACGCTGATGAGTTGGCGAGATCCGCTCAGGTTCATATCCCAGTACAGCAACGGTTGTTGCATGGATTCACCTACCGCATTGAGTCCGGCGAAGTGGATGACGGCCTCGATCGGCTGCCCGGCTGGGGCGGTTGCAAAAGCTCGCTCTACATCTTCAGCACTGCGGATATCGCCCTCCACGACCTTCAGGCGATCGCTGGCATCATGCTCAGTCAGCTCGAGAACGCGTCTGAGGCTCTCTGGGGAACTGTTGATGAAACTGTCCAGGACAACCAAGTTGTGTCCCGCATCAAGGAGAACGAGACAGGTGTGGCTTCCAATGAATCCGGCTCCACCGGTGATCAGAATTGATGCCATGTCAGAACTTCCATCAGCGAATGCTTCTCAAAACAATTCATACTTAGTTTGCGGTCTTGAAGATCTCACCGCAGCACCTCCTCCAGCCGACCCTTCTCAAAAACGGTGCAGGCGCCATTCACGCTGCAATCGATGATGCGGCGTTTGTCTGCCTCGTAGGCTGAACGCGCCATGGCGTAGAAACGCTCAGAGTTAGCTAAATCAGGGTTGTCCCAGGTGTGGCCGCTGAAGTAGCTGGGATCAAAATGGTTTGGATCTGGGCCCTGAAGTGCATGGGGCTCATTGGGCAAACCTAAGTATCTGTAGCGGTGGTCCATCCCCACGATGACTACTGTTGAGAAACCCATAAAGAAGGCCAGTTGCAAGGCGGCGAAAGTGACCGTGTAACCCTCGAAAAAGCCTTTGCTCACATCGGTGTGAAAGTGCTGTTCTGCTCGCGAATGTAAGAGGTAAGTCAGTGCTGATTCAGGCAGAGGGTTGTCTTTAGCCATGTCTTTCAGGAAGCGCACGCAATTCAACTCTGCGATCTCCTGTGCGCTTTGCTAGATCACGCGCCGATTGATGGCTAAGTAATAACGCGGGTAAAAATGAAGGCGGCGAAAACCCAAGAAGATCTTGTTTAAGCCCATGCTCACTTCTCCTCGGATCAGCGAAAAATTCGTTTGATTGAGAGATGGGCCATTGCACACCAGCACCAGCCGCTTTCCGCGATGACAATCGCGGAATCGCTGCAGGCGTGCCCCACGGTCATCCCTTCGATTCATCAAAACCGTGCTGAGGACCTATTTGCTTCGTCGCGGAAGAGTGCAACGGTGCTCCTGATCCC
>WTGE01000222.1 GCA_011525445.1 Synechococcus sp. CO36386bin_37 | reverse complement strand
GGGTTCGATTCGGAAGGCGCCTCGACTCATCTCCTCGAGGCGTTTGCAGATGACGAGAGGTCCTCCATAGATCGTGTCGAGGGAGACAGGCCAGCTGGTGGCCATCCGCCAGCGCACCTGGGGCAGGCCGCTGGCGCGAACGTCTTCAGCTCGGCGGATTGTGCAGGCGCTCAACGCTGCGGCTCCCGCTGCCGCTGCTGCCGCCTGACCCCCGCTGCGAAGCAGCTGCCGTCGTTGCATGGCTTGGGTCGGTACTCAAGGGGGATGTTATCGAGGCGTTTTGCGACTTTCTCTGATGTGAAGATCCCTCTCCTGGGACGTGCCGTCCTGAAGACGCGTCCGATCAAGCTTGCAAAAAAAAAGCCCCTCGCCACCACGAAGAGCTTCGTCGTCCTGTTCCGTTTCTCTGAGTCTGATGCCTTCGATGGCGTGAACTGGGTCTCACCAGCGTGCTTCAGCTTTCCACCTTCACGGACACCGTGGTGCGGTTGTCACTTTTGGCGGCCCTGATCTCAAGAATGCCATCGCGGTAGGAGGCTTCCAATTGATCGCGATCGAGGGACTTGGCGAAACGAAAACTCCGGCTCCATGTCCCAGGTCGGAACTCACTGAGCAATTGCTGGGTGTCTGCGTCTGTCGGGGTGTTATCGCTTTCGAGGGGGGTGGCTGGTCGCCGTTCCGCGCTGATGACCAGCGAACGCTCCGTGGCTTTGACGTCGATCGATTCGCGGTCCACGCCTGGTAATTCCAGTCGCACGGTGTAGCTGGTGCCGCTTTCCATCACTTCTGCAGCTGGAACACGTTCAGCCTGTGAAACCTGTTGTTCCAGTCGATCGATTAAATCGAAAGGTGAGGTGCGAAGAGTAATCATGGTTGAATCTCAGTGTGATTGTGAAGTTCGGGATGTTTGTGTTTCCCGCAAAGCCAATCTGCGCTGATTTGATCGCATTAGGGAGCGTATAAACCGCCTGTTTTGGTACGGTCTGGACTACTGAGTTCGGTTGCTGCTACTGCGGTGTCGTGACAACCGAATGGTTATTGATCGTGTTGATCAACAATTGCATTGTTTGCAGATGATGCGTCGACGGGTTGAGTGGGTGACTCCTCTGGAGCCATGAACGTGCTTGATCCCGATGTGACCACCCTCGCCTCATGATCGGGCGTTGGAATCGCGACTTGTTCGTTGTTGCCGTCTTGCGGATGACTAGAGCCACCACCAGCTGGAGATCGCAGCGGCTTGACCGCAAAGGTTGTTGTTGTCATCGCGTAGAGGCCAGATCCTGGCGTTGTTGATCACAAAACGACGGCCGTTTCTTGTGATGCGGATGCCGCGATAGCCATTGACGCCATCCACCCGTTGGGCTTGTTGAAGTGCGCTCGCACGCTCGCGGCGTGCACTTTCTTCCGCAGTGAGTCGTGAGGGCATGCCAATCATGGTTGACCATCGGTGCCCCCAGATCCTCAGGGCCGTGGCGTTGGCATAGGTCAGGAGGGGATCAGGGCTGTGGTCGTGGGCCAGAACGGCGATGGGACTGGCAAAAAGCTCCTGAGCGGTTGTGCGCATGGAGTGGAAGTTCTGATGCTGTTGCAGCAGGGGTTGTTGAAACGCCCGTTGGTGGGAGATCAGCAGTCTGCTGATCAAGGCCTGGTTGGCTTCACTCAACCAGGGAGCAAGCACCGTGTTGATCTCGCGTGTCATGCGCTAATTCCCAGCTGCCATCGCCTCCAACATGGCCTGTTGTGCCAATGCTTGTCCTTGTTGCTGGAGGTGCTGCAAAAAATGAGACTTGGCTTCTGGGAAGCGTGGTTCTTCCGCCAGAGGCAGTTCACCTGCTGAATCCAGTCCCGTATCTCCCTCCATGGCGGGAGTGATCACCACCAGGTCTCCGTCAAGGCCAGCGTCGTAACGCCACCACAGCGTTGGATCCAACACTGCGGGATGGGGGGGGGTAAGTGCACTGCTGGTGACATCGAGAACCGGTTGCTCGGTCTCTTCACTGCTGTTTTCGGCAATCGCCTGTAATCGGTAGGCGGCCAGGTCTTCCAGCAGTGTTGCTCTTGTGCGTCCACGCAACTGGAACAGAACGAAGGGGTCTTCGCTGAACCGCTCTCCCATCAGGAAGTAAACAGCGCTGATGTGTTTGCAGGGGTTGGCTTTGTCCGGACAGCTGCATTCGCTTCTCACCTCCTGGAGCTTGAAAGGGAACAAGCGTCGACCACTGGCTGCAAAAGCCCTTTCGATGTCGGCAGGCATGATCCCTGCCAGTAATTGGGCCGACCAGCGAGCTTTCTGTGTGAGTGCTTCCAGCACGTAGCGCCAGTCATCATCCTTAAGGACATCGAGCCAGAGCTTCACCTTGTAGGGGTCATCGTCTGTGCCCTGGACGCGTGCATGCACCCGTCTTCCCTCGAAGCGGATGGAGGTGACGTGGCCTTCCCGTGCGTAGGCCCAGGCCCGCTCCAGGCGTTTTTTAAAGCGATAGGAATTGATGAGCTCCATCCACTGTTCAACCCACCAGGGTTGATGGGATAGACCGTCATCCCCCATCGACGTGTTGATGTCAGGTGGGGTCATGGTCATGGCGCGTTGTCCTCCAGGCTCACCAGTTCCTTGAGCTGTCCGATCTCCAGGCCCCCGAGCCAGTCTTCACCGGAACCAATGATGTCTTCAGCGAGTCTGGACTTCTCACGGATCATGCGATCAATTTTCTCTTCCACAGAGCCGCTGGTGATGAATTTGTGCACCATCACCCGATTGGTTTGACCGATGCGATACGCGCGGTCTGTGGCTTGATTCTCAACGGCCGGGTTCCACCAGCGATCGATGTGAAAGACATGGCTGGCGCGCGTGAGGTTCAGGCCAACTCCGCCGGCCTTCAGGGACAACAGAAACAGCTGGGGACCTCGTGGATCGTCCTGGAAGCGATCCACCATTGCCTGTCGTTCCCGTTTGGTTGTACTGCCACTCAGGAAGGGCACTTCGCTGCGCCAGCGTCGTTGCAGGTACTCCTGGAGCAATTTGCCCCATTCTGCAAACTGCGTGAACAGCAAGGCTCGATCATCCGCTTCCATCACTTCCTCCAGAATCTCTTCGAGTCGCTGGAGTTTCACGGATCGTTTTAGGAAATCCTCGCTGGCGCTCTCTTCTTTGAGTGCGAGCGCTGGGTGGTTACAGATCTGTTTGAGTTTGGTGAGCAGCCCCAACACCTGGCCATGACGTTTGCCGCGTGGTGCTCGGGCGATCGCGTCCAGCGTCTCCTCAACGGTTTTGGCGTAAAGCGATTTCTGTTCCTTGCTGAGCCCCACCCACTCGCTCAGTTCCACTTTCTCAGGCAGATCCGAGATGATCGCCTGATCGGTTTTGAGGCGTCTGAGGATGAACGGCCCGACTCGGGCTTTGAGATCCCGGAGCGATGACAGGTCCCCGTAGCGCTCAATGGGCATCCGATAGCGATGCCTGAAGAATTCCTCCTCCCCGAGGACGCGTGGATTGAGAAAGTCCATCAAGGCCCAGAGCTCACTCACCCTGTTTTCAACAGGCGTTCCCGTGAGGGCGATGCGAAAACGGCTGTTCTTTTTCGGTCGAGCCAGGTCGCGGGCGGCTTGGCTCTGCTTGGCGGCGGGATTTTTGATGGCCTGCGCTTCATCGATCACCAGCCCTTGCCAATCGTGGCTTTCGAGTAACTCGCTGTCGCGTTGCAGGAGCCCATAGCTCGTGAGCACGAGGTCCACGTCTTTCAGAGCTTTTTTGAGTGCTGCTGGAGTACTCGGGCGTTTCGGGCCGTAATGCTCATGCACCTTGAGGTCGGGCGTGAACGCCGTTGCCTCCCGTTTCCAATTCGTGAGAACCGATGTGGGTGCGATCAACAGCACCGACCGTTTCAGCTCGTTCTCTGCCTTCAGGTGTTGAAGGAAGGCAAGTAACTGGATGGTTTTGCCGAGGCCCATGTCATCGGCCAGGCAGGCGCCTTGATCGAAACGATGCAGGAAGGCCAGCCAACCGAGTCCTCGCTCTTGGTAAGGCCTGAGCTGGCCGGAAAATCCATCCGGGGCCGGAAGGGGATCAGGAGCTTTTTGCTGGTGGTACTGCTCCAGGACGACCTGAAGTCGTGGACCTGCATCGAATTGATGCACCGGCAGGCGCATCATGGTGTCGCCCTCCGTGGCTGTGAGCCTTAAGGCGTCGTCCAGGCTCAGGTCTGGGTTGGCACCACAAAACCGTTCTGCATTTTTAAGGTCATTGGGACGGAGTTCGAGCCAGGCACCCTTATGACGGATCAAGGGGCTGCGTTTTCCGGCGAGCCGTTCAAGTTCTCTCAGGGTCAGCGTGACTCCGCCGATCATGAGTTCCCAACTCCAGTCGAGGTTTTCACCCAGCGTGAAACCGCGAGAGCGTTCAGAAAGCTCTGCCTTGATGGCGAGGCCAAGTCGGCTGGCTAAACCGCCCGACAGGCTGGGAGGCAAGTCGACGCCAACGCCAACATCACGGAGTTGGCGAGCTGCTGTGCGCACGAGAACGAAGGCTTCCGCAGGTGTGAGCTGCATGCTTTCAGGTGTGGCACTGTCGAGTCCGCGTTCGATCGGCTGGAACACGGTCAGCGCCCGCCCCATGCCCTCGAGTAACACCTCACCCGGATGGTCCACTTTGATTTCTCCGAGTTGGAGGCCGCCCGGTCCTGACCGCCAAGCCGACCCGGCTGGTACCTTCAGCGTGGGATCGGCTTCGGCTTGAAGAAAGAAGCGCAGCGGCCAAAGCTCTTCACCCTCTGCTGGTGTCGCCAGTTCCAGGCAGGCGCGCGCTGCCGCCACATTGCCGGAGACACCCTCGCGCCAATGGTGACTTGCGGTGGCCAGGCGTTCGGTTTCCTCATCGTTGAGTTGAAGAACGCCCGTCTCGGATCCCAACGCCTCCTCCCAGGCATGAAGCAGTGGGTCCAAGCCGTCAGGGTTTGGGGTGAATCCCTTGCGCAGCTGAGCATCCATCAGGTCGGCCAGCAAGGTGGCAACCCGCAGACGACCACTGCGGGGCCGACAGCAGGCCACTGGATTGGCGGCGCGCATGGCTTCCGGCCGGAGCCTTGTGATCCGGTTGCTGCGGCGGCCTGTTGGTTCCCGCCAGGGCAGGGCGCATGTCGCGACGAGGGGCAGCCCCGACGCCATCTGTTCAAGTCGTCGACGATCTTCCTCTCGATTCAGCAGCGGTACCCAACGGGCTCTGTGGGGATAGCCTTCACCTCTGCTCAGTTCCACCTGGGGTAGCCAGCGGCTGCGCGCCACGAGGCTGAGAGACCAACGTTGCATATGACTCCACCAGCGCAGCTCGTCGGCGAGATCGGGATGACGTCCTGAAAGTGGAAGTTTGGAGAGCCAGGCGGTGGCGGCCATCGGCTCGATTGCGAGTCCCTGAACCTGCCAAGGCCACCATTCGGTTTGTTTGGGAATCGGCTCGCCTGCTTGCAAGGGAAGACCCGTCCAACTGGGCTCTTCCGAGCTGCTCTCCTCGGATCTGCGTTTTTTGCGCCGCTTCACACTGCGGCTCGGAAGGGTGAGACAGGCCGTGGCATCGATGATGCCTTCCGGTAGAAGGTCCCGCTCACTCAGCAAGGCCCGCAGGTCGTCAGGAGTGAGAGTGAAGGGATGAATGGCCGGGGTGGTGCCTGGTCCTGCTGGCTCCGCGACGCGCCAGGTGTCTGCCCATACCAACAGGGCAGCTCGTCCCGAGCTGGTGGGAGTACGAATGGCGGGGAGCCAGGTGGCGTGCAGCAGGCTCATGGCCGCGACACAGAAAACATGCGTTGGGTTCCGTAGAGCACGAGTGCACTGCCGATCAACGGCATCCACCCAATGAGGAGATCCTTCACCATTATTGCCAGGGCATCGGCCCCTGCCAAGGGGGAAGGTAACGACATTCCCAGGCTGCGCACCCCACAGATGGCCCCGACAAGCCCGGCACGCAAGTGAGTGTCCTGGGAATCCACACGCTCCAGGTGAGGCCAGCAGGCCGTAAAACAGTCCGCAACCCCCCGATCGAATCGCCAGCTCCAAACCGAAAGGAAGGCTGAGAAGTCCTGCAATGACTCCTGCGAGACAGGCCCAGCCGATGGAAAGCATGCGCATTTGCTGGCGACTTTTGCTGGCGTGCTGTGCGTTGACGACGCTGTGCGGCGGCTGAGGGGCGATCATGGCCGTTCTATCTGCTGTTTCCGCGGAATCCGCCATGGCTGTTGCACGTTCGTCGCGCTCCGCTGCCGCCACCCCTCGCACGGGCGATGAAATTCGGGCGGCTTTCCTGAAGTTCTATCAATCACGGGGCCATGTTGTGATGCCCAGTGCATCCCTGGTTCCGGACGATCCCACTGTTCTGCTCACGATTGCAGGCATGTTGCCTTTTAAGCCGGTGTTTTTGGGGCAAGTGGAGCGGCCGTCCCCGCGGGCAACCAGCAGCCAGAAATGCATTCGAACAAATGATATTGAGAACGTAGGTCGAACAGCCCGGCATCACACGTTTTTTGAGATGCTCGGCAATTTTTCCTTCGGTGATTATTTCAAGCAGCAGGCGATTGAGTGGGCCTGGGAGCTGAGTACGGATCTTTTTGGTCTTGATCCCAGGCATCTCGTGGTGAGTGTCTTCCGTGAAGACGATGAAGCTGAGCAGATCTGGCGCGATGTGGTGGGGGTGAACCCCAAGCGGATCATCC
>WTGE01000372.1 GCA_011525445.1 Synechococcus sp. CO36386bin_37 | reverse complement strand
ATCCATGATATCTCCAGAGGCGGAGCAATTGCCGAACAGTGTGCAAACAGCTCAGCATGCCTGTTCGAAATCGAAATGTTTTTTTTCGATTTGAGTAAATTTAACGCACTGAAGCGGATTCGGCCACGTCTTCAACACTTGGACAGGTGCATACCAGATTGCGATCACCGAACGCATTGTCAATACGCGCGACAGAAGGCCAAAACTTGTTGTCAACTTGTCCCGGCAGAGGAAATGCTGCCTGCTGCCGGCTGTAAGGACGATCCCAGGTTGCTGCAGTCACCGCCGACAGTGTGTGCGGCGCACGTCTCAGAGGATTGTTATCCGGATCACTCGATCCATTTTCAATCTCAGCTGCTTCAGCACGGATGGCAATCATGGCGTCGCAGAAGCGGTCCAGTTCCTCCAAACCTTCACTTTCAGTGGGTTCCACCATCACCGTTCCAGCAACAGGCCAACTCACCGTTGGGGCATGAAACCCAAAGTCCATCAAGCGTTTTGCCAAATCGTCCACCTCCAGTCCCGATGTCCTCTTGAGACCCCGCAGATCGAGGATGCATTCATGAGCGACCAATCCATTCTCGCCGCGGAACAGCACGGGATAGTGCACATCCAATCGACTCGCCAGGTAATTCGCAGAAAGAAGGGCAACCGCAGTCGCTTGACGCAAACCAAAAGGACCCATCAAGCGCAGATACATCCAGCTGATTGGCAAAATTCCTGCACTTCCCCATGGGGCCGCAGACACGGCCTGAATGGCCTGATCACCACCACAGGATTGGAGGGGGTGCCCGGGCAAGAATGGCAACAGGTGGGACGCCACTCCGATGGGACCCACCCCAGGCCCACCGCCACCATGCGGGATGCAAAACGTCTTGTGCAGATTGAGATGGCAGACATCGGCTCCAAAAGAGCCTGGTCTGCAGAGCCCAACCTGAGCATTCAGGTTCGCTCCGTCGAGATACACCTGACCCCCATAGTCATGCACAACCTCACAGATCTCACGAATACGGACCTCAAAAACACCATGGGTTGAGGGATAGGTCACCATCAGTGCACCAAGTGATGAGCTGTGCTGTTCAGCTTTGCTGCGCAGATCATCCAGATCCACATTTCCGTCGTCATCGCAGGCGACAGGAACAACGCGCATCCCCGCCATCACTGCGCTCGCTGGATTGGTGCCATGGGCACTGGTAGGAATGAGACAAATATCCCTGGATGCCTCACCACGGGAGCGATGCCAGGCACGAATCACGAGCAAGCCCGCATACTCCCCCTGGGATCCCGCATTGGGCTGAAGTGACACACCAGCAAAACCAGTCAGGGCAGCCAACCAATGAGCCAGATCTTCCACCATCTGCTGAGACCCTTGCTGCTGTTCAAGAGGAGCAAAGGGATGCATCGCTGCAAACTCTCTCCAACTCACGGGCGCAAGCTCAACCGCTGCATTGAGTTTCATGGTGCAACTTCCCAGGGGAATCATTCCGTGCACCAGAGAAAGATCCTTATTGACAAGCCGCTGGATGTAGCGCATCAGCTCGGTTTCACTGCGGTAGCGGTGAAAAACGGACTGTCGAAGCCAGGGAACGCGACGAACGGGAACTCCACTCAACCCCGAGCTGAGGTTCTGCGCGTCCAGATCGGTTGGAACAGGGGCCTGAATTGCTTGCGCCAGAACGGCCAGAAGTCGGTCAATTTCATCGGAATCGGAAAGCTCATCGAGACTGACTCCAAAGCCCTGAGCCGTCTCCAATGAGGCACCATCAGGCAGGATCCGAAGATTGATCCCATCAAGCGCCGCCAGGCGGTGCACATCGGGAGCTATCGGGGAGTACACATCAAAACTGTCGAAACGTGGCTTCGCTTCCAGGCTGTAACCCATCTCCCTCACGGCCCTCTCGAGCTGGAGGCGAAGACCCACAAGCTTTCGAGCCATCGCCTCAAGACCCTCAGGACCGTGGTGGATGGCATAAAACGACGCCATCACAGCCAATAACACCTGCGCCGTACAGATATTGCTGGTGGCTTTGTCGCGGCGAATGTGCTGTTCTCGAGTCTGAAGAGCCAACCGAAAGGCTGGCTGACCATCAGCATCGCGAGACTGTCCGACAATGCGCCCAGGAACCTGGCGACGAAACGCATCACGGGTGGCAAAAAAGGCGGCATGGGGACCGCCACCACCCATCGGCACCCCAAAACGCTGGGTGCTTCCCACGGCGATATCGGCTCCGAGATCTCCCACAGGTGCCAGCAACACCTGGGCGAGGGGATCCACGGCCACCGTGACCAGGGCACCATTCTCATGGGCAGCAGCTATGCAGGGGGAAGGATCCCAAAGGCGTCCACACCGACCAGGCAACTGCAGCAAAACCCCAAAAACGTCATCACCCCAGCGGAAGGACTCCGGTTCCGCCACCTCAAGTTGCACACCAATCGGAATGGCCCTGGTCTGCAAAACAGCCAGAGTCTGGGGAAGAACAGCTGCATCCACCAGGAAACGCTTCGCATCTTTCCTCCGACTCGTCGCCATGCTTAGGGCCATCGCCTCAGCGGCCGCAGTGGCTTCATCAAGAAGGGACGCATTGGCAATCGGCAAACCGGTGAGCTCACTGATCAAGGTCTGGAAGTTGAACAGAGCTTCCAGGCGACCTTGTGCGATCTCCGCTTGATAGGGCGTGTAAGCGGTGTACCAGGCGGGATTCTCCAGCACCTGACGTTGAATCACTGCTGGAGTCACGGTGCTGAAGTAGCCCAGTCCGATCAGCGATCGTCGGACTTGATTCGCATCAGCCAATGCACGCAACTCGGCGAGAGCATTGGCTTCATCACAACCCCGAGGGAGTGCATCTTCTGGAGGTTGCTCGTCGAGAATGTTGGCCGGAACAACCGCCCGTAAAAATGAATTCAGGTCTTTAAAGCCCAAGGTCTTCAGCATGTATTGCTGTGCCTGCTCTCCAGGCCCGATATGCCGTGCAACAAAAGGCGAAAGCGGCACGCCCAACGACGCGTCCGTCGAACGCTGTTTCAGCAAGGTCATTGGGCCGACCGCAGAGGATGAGACTTTAAGGAAAGTCGCCCCAGCGGTGACAGCCGTTGAGGCACCCGTCAAGCAGCGGCCACTTTGGCGGAGTACGTAAGGGAATCCATCATCTCCTCAATTTGAGACAACTCCGATGGACGAATGACCAGGAGCCAACCCTCTCCATGGGGGTCATTCTGAAGCTCCTCGGGATTGGCGAGAACAGCTTCGTTGCGCTCGATCACTTCACCCGTGATCGGGGCATACATCTCCTCCACGGCCTTCACCGATTCGACGGTTCCGAAGCTGTTTCCCCGATTGAGCTCCGCACCCACCTCAGGCAGATCCACAAACACAATGTCTCCAAGTTGATCAACCGCATAGGCACTGAGGCCAATTCTCACGAGCTCAGCTTCTTGCCGCACATACTCATGACTATCGGCAAACCGACACTGGTCAGGAAAGTCAAAGGCCATTGGGCCGGCGGATGCAGTTATTTCCCAGTCTGCGCCAGATCAATCCAGCCTGCTGTCACCAGAGCGGAGAGCGCCCTGATCAATGCCAACTCAACATGGGCACGATGGGTGCCGCCTTGCACGTACAAGTTGAAGGGGGCTCGCAGAGGAGCATCAGCAGAAAATTCACTGGTGCTTCCATCGATGAAGGTGCCACCTGCCATCACCAGATCACTGTCATAACCTGGCATCTCTGCAGGCACCGGATCGAGATAGGAGCCAATCGGTGAAGCCCCTTGAAACGACCTACAGATCAATTTCAAGGCCTTGGGGTCTCCGATCCGAACCGCCTGGATGAGGTCACTACGGTAAGCACCAACAGAGGGCTGCACGGGATAACCAAGATCGGCAAATACTTCTGCCACCAGATCAGAGCCAATGAGAGCCTCCGCCACCATTTGCGGAGCAAGAAACAAGCCTTGCAACAGCAGACGATGCAGATCAAAACCACTTCCCCCCTCACTGCCGATGCCTGGAGCCGTCAGCCTGCAGCAGGCCTGTTCCACAAGAGAGGCACGGCCGGCCACATAACCGCCAGCGGGGGCGATCGTGCCCCCCAAATTTTTAATTAGGGAACCTGCCACCAGATCAGCGCCCACGCCAGGGGGTTCCCGGTCTTCCACCAACTCCCCATAGCAGTTATCCACGAAACACACGCAATCAGGCTGGCGGGCGTGAATGCGTTCACAGAGGCGGCCGATCGTGTTCACAGACAGCGACGGACGCCAGCTGTATCCACAGCTGCGCTGGAGCAACACCAGTCGGCAAGGAGTGTCGAGGGCCTCCTCCAAGGCGATTTCATCCACCGCACCGGATGCGAGCAAAGGGAGCTCGTCGTATTGCACCCCAAACTCCCGCAGGGATCCCTGACCCTCGCCCCGCAGACCAATCACCTCCTCAAGAGTGTCGTAAGGCCGGCCCGTGATGGACAGCATCCGCTCTCCGGGGCGCAACACTCCAAACAAAGCGGCAGCAATGGCGTGCGTACCGCTGACAAATTGAAGACGCACAGCAGCAGCATCCGCATCCAGAACCCTGGCGAACACGCGATCGAGCACTTCCCGCCCCTGATCTCCATGGCCATAGCCGCTCACGGAGGCAAAGTGCTGGGTACCAACGCGCTCAGCAGCAAAGGCATCCAGCACTTTTTCCAAGCGAACGGACACCCCGGCCGTGCGTTGCTCTGCCAAAGGCCTCAGCCGATCCCTTGCTTTCTGGATACGAGCGCGAGCCCACACTTCCGCCTCTCCGGCAAGCCCTGCGATCACCCCGTGTTTGGAATCCATCAATGCTGATTTGCACTTTTTGTGCTGGGGTCTTTTACATTCGCATCTTCGAACCGACTCATGATTCACCGACCTTTTGTCGCCTGAGTCATCAGATTCGGTGCAAGGAGACTGTTTTGGTCACATCCACCCAGGCTGACACCAGCACCAACCGTGAACTGCGAATCCGCGCAGCACTGAGAACTCCACGCCAGAAGCTGCCCGCACAACAGCGTCGCCTGAAAGCCGGGACAACCAGCTTCATGGTTGTGATTCATGTTCTGGCTTGTGTGGCACTGCTGCCGCGCTTTTGGAGCTGGCAAGGCTTCGTGGCCTTCGGAGTTCTTTACTGGACGACCGTTCTGGGGGTCACCCTGGGGCTCCATCGGCTGGTCGCGCATCGCAGCTTCGAGGTACCGGGCTGGCTGGAGCGGATTCTCGTGGTCATGGGCACTCTGGCTGCTCAGAGCGGACCGATCGATTGGGTGGCCCTGCATCGGCACCATCACCGCTTTTCAGATCAACCCAATGATCACCATGATGCAGGGCGAGGCCTCTGGTGGAGCCATAGCGAGTGGATGCTCCACGACATCCCCGCACTGAAAGAGAAGCATCGCTATGCAGGTGATCTGCTCAAGGATCGGTTTTATGTTTGGCTCGATCGCTGGTTCCTGTTGCTCCAGATCCCGCTGGGGTTAGCGCTTTATTGGTACGGAGAAGCAGCAGGCATTCACGGGGGTGGTGTTGGCCTTGTGCTTTGGGCGATCCCCTTGAGACTCGCGGTGGTCTACCACGTGACCTGGCTGGTGAATTCAGCCACCCATGCCTTTGGCTACCGCAACTTCAACAGCCCTGACTTGTCTCGAAACTGCTGGTGGGTTGCCGTTCTCTCCTTCGGCGAGGGATGGCATAACAATCACCATGCTTATCCCGACAGCGCCAGGCATGGACTGCGCTGGTTTGAGGTCGACATCACCTGGATGCACATCCGTTTGTTGCGCCGCCTCGGTCTCACCCGCAAAGTGCGTCAAGCGCGCTATTCCGGCTGATCATCGCGATCGCTGATCAATGGGTTTCGACGGCGCAATTCGTCAAGGAATGCTGCAGGTGTGATGGCGTTTTCACCCTTGAGTGAAAGATAAGTGGCATGAAGATCTAAAAATTCTCCGTCCAATTCATCTGATGAGTAATCCCGGAGACCCGCCATCACAGCAGCGAATCGCTCCCTGCGCTGCGACCTGGTCACTGGATATGCCTCCATCACATGCTCGCGACATTGACGCCAGGACTTTCCACCACAGAGGCAGTCAGCCAAAGCAGCACTAAGAGCCGCCGCCTCCTTGGCATCAATGCGCCAGTCAAACCCTGGTGGCAGGGGAGCCAATCCCACAAAAATTTCCAGGAGCTCGCCAGCGCCGAGCGGACGCCCGCTTGCGCTGATCAGAGGGACTGCACTGGCTGAAAGCACCTTCAGCAGGTCGGGATGGACCTCAGCGAGATGCTCCCGAATCGGTTCCAAACCTGCCTCCAAAACCGCATTGGCCTGGCCAAGAGCCAGGAATACCTCAGGACCAGGCGAGGCGAGCTTGCCGTTGCGCAAGTTCGAAATCTGTGAATTGTGTACACGGCCAAGGTCGAGGGCATCGGCGAGAGCTGGCAACACTTTGTGAGACCAGCCGTTGCGCTCGTGCCAAACATGAATCAAATGCGCCATGGCGCGCCGCCCCTCGTCAAGGGAATCCTTGTATCCCTTGGTCACATGATCAGGAACGATTTCTCCCTTCGTCACTTGATACGGATCCTTATTGGGTGTAGTTTGCGGACATCAACCGGATCAGTCATGGCATCAAGCACAATCAGAACGTTGTCGCCGCCCAGCCGGCCGGCAGCATCGAACCTGGCACTCGCGCAGGCCAGCCTCCGCCGTGAACCGCGCAAATGCGAGCCCGACCCCAGAGCGAAGGATCCCCCCC
>WTGE01000368.1 GCA_011525445.1 Synechococcus sp. CO36386bin_37 | reverse complement strand
GACATAGGAGGGGGGTACTGCCGTAAAAACACCAAGGAGTGAACTTCTGCAAGATGGTCTTTCCATCCCTATGGTGCAATGAGTTGTTCAGATCCAATGGGTCGTTTTGTTGTTGTAGGCCTGCTAATTTCATTGATTGCACCCACTGAGGTTAACGCTCAAAAAAAGATTCCAAAAGCGCAAGGTCACAATCAATGCCCTCTAGGTTATGTGAATACTTTGGGGACAACATGTGTTTCGCCTATCTACTACGAAATGAAGCCTACAAATGGTGAAGCATGTGATTCCGGATGGATGAATGTAGGAGCTGGGTATTGCAGGAAGAAGTAAATCTGAATGTGGATCAAGAGATCGCCTCCTTTTGGTCCATCAAGCCTTGGTGGTGCCAGCCGTGGAGCATTCTGTTCACTGGATGTTCGATGATGTTTGGAAGCTGGGTTCTCCTTCACAGACTATGGATCACGGCACCTCTGTCACTAGGGATTGTGGTTTGGTGGTTTTTATTTCTGATCCTTGTACCTTCTGCTTATCAAAGCAAGATCAATAGCCAATCCTGAAGCTTGGAATCCTCTATGCCGTGCATTCGACCTCTTCCTCCATCGGGGAGGTGATTCAAAGCTTGATCGGCTTCAGTTCGCATGTAGAGCTGGATAGGGTTTGATCAGAGTTGGTGCCGAAATGGGATCCAGGACCACAGCCTGGGATCGTTTAGGCGATTACCTGCATCAAACCAAAATCATTGGCTCTATTGCCAGCACTCTCTATTGGGACCAGAACACCCGCATGCCCTCTGCTGGAGCTTCCTGGAGAGGAGAACAATTGGCCTTACTGGCGATTGAGTTGCACTCCCGTCAAAGCTCAGCGGAGTATTCCGATCTCATCGCGGATGCTCGTCGAGAATGGAGTGAAGCAATCCGAAGCCAGAATCCCGTTGATGAAGCGGCTCAGGGACGAAATCTTGATTTGCTTGAACAGGATCTAAGTCGGCAACAAGCCCTGGACCCATCGCTGGTTGCCGCTCTTGCAACAGCAAAGGCTGATGGTTACAAATCCTGGCAACAGGCAAAGGTTGCTTCCGACTTCAATCTTTTTGCACCATCCCTACAAACCATGATTGGTTTGCGTCAGGAGCAAGCTCGGCAACTGGCTGAGCCTCGTGGTTGCTGGGAAACATTGGCTCAGCCCTTCGAGCCCGATCTAACCCTGACGCGTCTCCAGTCATTGTTCGCTCCGCTTCGGGAACGCCTACCAATTTTATTGCATCGAGCTGGAGGAAAGCCTCGCCTACGAGAACTGAGTTGGGACCTTTCTGATGAGGATCAACAGCACCTCTGCCAGAAGTTATTGAAGTCTTGGGGGCGGGATGAGTCGATCACTTGTGTTGCGCGATCTCCTCATCCCTTTTCCATCACGTTGGGCCCAAGCGATTACAGAATCACGACTCGAGTTGTTTCCGGTCAACCGCTGTCCTGTTTTTTGGCGTCAGCGCATGAGTGGGGACACTCCCTGTATGAGCAGGGTCTCCCTGATCAGAGCCATCAATGGTTCGATTGGCCTCTAGGGCAAGCAACTTCGATGGCTGTTCACGAAAGTCAATCTCTGTTTTGGGAAAATCGTGTGGCAAGGAGCGAACCTTTTGCCCAACAGTGGTGGCGACAGTTCGAGGCCGCTGGAGCACCGCTTCAGTCGGCTGAGGACCTTTGGTGCGCAATGAATCCAATGGCTCCTGGTTTGAATCGAGTGGAGGCGGATGAACTCAGTTATGGCCTGCACATCATGATCCGCACAGATTTAGAAATTGCTCTAATCGAGCAAGGCCTGCCGGTAGAGGACCTTCCGTCTGAGTGGAATCGCCGTTATGTCGATCTTCTTGGGGTTGAACCAGCCAATGATGCCGAGGGTTGCTTGCAGGATGTTCATTGGAGCGAGGGGCTGTTTGGGTATTTCCCCTCTTATCTGCTCGGCCACCTGATCAGCGCTCAGCTCAGTGAGGCGATGGCTCAGTCGATTGGCACGCCTGAGCTGCACATTGCGAGAAATGACATTTCTCCTCTGTTGGACTGGCTGCGTGAGCACGTTCACCCGGTCGGGAGATCCCTGAATGCTGAACAACTTGTCGAGAAGGTTACAGGACGTCCGCTGTCCGCTGAACCGTTCTTGCGCTATCTCGAAGACAAAATCGGCAAAGTTCGCTCAAAAGCTCTCGTTGGAGACATTTGAATGTGCCATTTATGTTTCCATCCTGTGACTTTGAGCTCGGGTATGGCTCCCCGTAGGATTCGGCGCTGATTCTCCCTACACATGGCCAATCTCGATCAGGCTCCAAGCCGCAGCATGCCCAACTTGCTGCATGTGCTTCCGGCTTTTGCTGATGAAGCTGAACTCCGCCTCAACACCATTGTTGAACTCAATTCAAACACAATCAATAAGTACGAGCTCATCACTGAAACCGGTCACCTCAAGTTGGATCGAGTTGGGTATTCCTCTCTTGCATACCCCTTCGCTTATGGCTGTATCCCTCGTACATGGGATGAGGATGGCGATCCACTCGATATTGAAATTGTGAGTGTCACTGAACCCTTGATTCCTGGTTCCATCGTTGAAGCGCGGATCATCGGAATCATGACTTTCGATGATGGAGGTGAGGTTGACGATAAAGTGATTGCCGTTCTAGCAGACGACAAGCGTGTTGATCACATCAAGACTTTTGAGGATCTAGGAGAGCAGTGGAAAAAAGAAACCACCTATTACTGGGAGCATTACAAGGATCTGAAGAAGCCTGGCACCTGTTCAGTTAATGGATTCTTTGGTCCTGACAAAGCTGTGGAGATTATCAAAAGCTGCGAGGCTCGCTACAGGGCGGAAATTGATCCCAAACTCGTTGATTGACTTGCCAGTTAATTCACTGTTTGAGTAAAAATTATTTTGCGAGTAGCAAAAAAAGGATTACCCCTGCTTTTGTTACTCGCCTGAGCTAATTTTGTTGGTAAGCAATATGACGATGGTATTATAGATTTTTGTTGGATGGATATTCATCCATTCTCGTCATCAATTCAGGTGCCAATTTTTTAATGGAGTTGTTGCAGAGTATTCTATATTCGAAGCCTTCAATTCCATCGACTAGATAACAAGCGATAGTATGGTGGGCTGAGTAGTTTTAACTGTCCAACTTTCTCTTGACATTGACTGTAGGGTTCCTGTTTGGTTGTCAATGGAAGAATCTATATTTAACACTTTTTGCTGGTGAGTGGTGGAACGATCTTTAATCTATTTGTTATTGACGCTGGTTGCGTCTTTTGAGCCAGTATACATTAAGAAATTCTCTGGATTTTGAGATGCATTTTGATTAATCCTTCGAATCGATAATCCTGAATTTGGTTTGTGACATGGCTGCTTGTGGATCAATGTCTAAATATTTCTTTTTATTTCTAAAGTCAATGATTTTAAGATGGACAATCGTTTCAAAGCAAGAAGTTAAACAGTGCGCTCAAAGATGCTGCTTGCATTTATATTTTCTGGATTGTTCAGCACAGGCTGCGATTTAATTGCCTTGAGTTTGTTTCAATGGAATCATGGTCACAACACATAATCCCGACTGGCCTCCATCGCGTCCGATTCAATGTTGGCGATGCTTCAGCAAAAGCGAGCGGCATGCAGGTTTTGTTCTCAAGGCTTGGCTTTAAGGCCTTCCTGGGTCAGCGAGTGCTGCAGGCCAGTCTTTGTCTGTATGGAGCCTGAACAGCGTTTTTAGAGGTCCGTACCAGGCTTAGTGAGTTGGATTGTCCTGATCCTTAAGGTTTCGCTCGTGTTGGTGTGCGGTTTTTTGGCCGCACAATGCATAGGTTGAGACCAGTGAGTCTCAGAGGTCTGGTCGTGGATTTAAAAAGTATTGCCCGTGTTCCAGTGCTTTCTTCGGTCTTCCTTGTTTCATCTCTGCTGATCGCGGGCCCAGCATTGCCTCGAACAAACCCCAGTCAGGTTTCAATGGCTGTTCAAACCCCAGCCGAGGGGCGTGTTGTGTTGGATCTGGGTCGCAGGCAAATTCGGGTCGTTCGTCATGGCCAGACGCATGGTCCTTGGCCTGTCGCAATCGGCGACCCCAAGACTCCAACACCTGCAGGGGTGTTCAAGGTTGAAAATATGGTGATCAATCCCCAGTACCAGAGCACATCGTCAGGGAAGGTGCATTCGATCCGTGGTCTGAAAAGTCCCTTAGGGCATCGTTGGATTGGATTCCTGAGAACTGGGCCAAACCAATACGGTATACACGGAACTCCTTGGCCTCATTGGGTTAAAGCTCAAGCAGCTGTTTCCAACGGCTGTGTACGCATGTTGAATGCCCACGTTCAGCAGCTTTATGACTTCGTCGAAGTAGGGATGCCAGTGGAGATCGTTCGCTAGGCCATTTCACTGAGCCCGCTCCTGTTCAAAAATTTCTCGCAGAATCTCGCCGGCCCCCTGATCTTTGAGTTTGTTGGCCAGATCCTTGCCCACTGCCTCTGGATCAGAGCAGGAGCCAACTTGAAGGTCTCGAATGAGCCGCTTGCCATCGAGGCTGGCCACCATTCCGGTCAAGGTGATGGTGTCTCCTTCGATTTGGCTGTTGACGCCAATTGGCACCTGGCAACCTCCCTCAAGAACCCTCAAAAAAGCCCGTTCGGCCAGACAGCGAGCTGAGGTTGGAGGATGCTCAAGCACCTTAAGGAGATCGATCACTTCAGGACGATCGCAGACGCATTCAATCCCAAGCGCTCCTTGACCAACGGCATGCAGAGAGATGTCTCCAGGAATGATTTGGTGAATGCGATCTCCAAAGCCCAATCTGCTCAGGCCTGCTGCCGCGAGGATTAAACAGTCGTATTCCCCTGAATCCAGTTTCTCAAGCCTTGTGATCACATTTCCACGTACATCTTTGAATTGCAGGTGCGGATAGTGGTAACGAAGTTGAGCAAGGCGACGTAGAGAGCTTGTTCCAACGACGGAACCTTCGGGCAGAGTTTCAAGTTTGTATGACTTGTTTTTGCTGTTCACAACAAGGGCGTCAGCTGGGTCTTCCCGTTCCGTGACGCATCCCAGCATCAGGCCTTCAGGGAGATTGGTTGGGAGATCCTTGAGTGAATGAACCGCGATCTCAGCGCGACCCACCAGCATCTGGGCTTCAAGCTCTTTGGTGAAGAGACCTTTGTCACCGATTTTTGCCAGTGCAACGTCGAGGATTTTGTCGCCCTGGGTTGCCATTGCTTCAACAGAGATAGCAAGGCCGGGATGGGCTTTTTCAAGTTCTGCTTTGACCCAGTTGGTCTGAACCATGGCCAGCTGGCTGCGGCGTGAGGCGATGCGCAGGTGCTCGAGGGCCATTGTTGGGACACTTCAGATCGCAAGATTACGCAGCCGGGGTTCCCGTTGTCACGACGTTGTTCATCAAATCTGGCTTTTGTTTCAGATGTCGATGCTGAGGTTCACGCACCTGAACCCCCTGAAACCACGGCCCAGCTTTACGATTCAACACAGATGATCGACTTTCATGCCTGGACCCGTTGTCAATGGGGTTCGAAAAGATAGCCCCCCTGTTGTGGATCAGGCGACTTCCACTAAGGAGGAACTTACTTTTTTGCCGCTGTTGAATGAAGGCACGATCAAACTGGTTTTATTAAATAGTGGCAGCGTCTTGATGGCGCGGCTTCGCCACACAACTGACCAAGATGGAGAACGGGCGTATCAGCTCATTCGCCCGCTTCGAGTGGTCAAGGAGAATTCAGGGGAGTCCTGGCAACTGCAGCCTTACTTGGAGGGCCTGACACCTCAGAAGAATTTCGTAGTGTTCAAAGCAGCAGTGGCATCGATTTTGGATCCAGAAGCGCGGCTTCTTCAGGTGTATGCACGTTATACGTCCCAGGAATGCCCGCCTTCGGAAACCCCAGTAGAACGATTGAAACGGGCTTTTCAGGAATTTACGGAATGCATGGAAGAAGCGGATTGATCCAGCTGGTGATGAGCAATAAATGATTGAAATATGAGCATCGAAAGTACTGTCGTTAATTTCATTCATGCGTCCATTTGAATGTTATTCTTGGGTTTGTTCAAATATCTTTGATTAATTTTTCGATGCTTATCTTGCCTTTCTCATAAATTAAGGTTTCGTAGTTGAACTCTTTTCTGATTGATTCAATTAGGTCTTCATCATTGCTTAGTTCTGGGTGAAAGTTTCGATACCATTCTAATACCCTGTCTTCGATTTCAAAAATAGTATTGAAGAATGGTGTGATGCTATTTTTTAGCTTGAGTTGTTCCTCGTCAGTCAGTCCTTCAAACTCGTGGTCGTGTGTGTTAAAGGCGCGAGTCACCAGTCTTGCTTTTTCCAGAGAATGCAAAGCATTCAGAAAGCTGCTGTAGTTACTCGCGATTGATTCATCCATGATTCGCAATGATGGCGAACGGCTAATCTCTATTTGAAAATGTTATGTTGAATCTCGTTAGCCTCACTGATGCGTTGTATTTATTTTCTCGAAGACTCGCTTCGAGAGGGGGCTCGGTGTTAATGAGTTTTCACAAGTTTGTTATTTGATGTATTCCTTTAACACTCCATTTCTATTGGGGTGACGTAATTTGCGCAAAGCTTTCGCTTCGATTTGGCGAATACGCTCTCGGGTGACGTCAAAAATTTGACCGATTTCTTCCAAGGTCTTCATCCGGCCGTCATCAAGTCCATAACGAAGGCGTAAGACATCGCGCTCTCGCGGACTGAGAGTAGCAAGGACACCTTCTAGATCTTCTCGGAGAAGATTCTTGGCGACATCTTGCTCTGGATTTTCAATGTCGGCTTCAATGA
>WTGE01000307.1 GCA_011525445.1 Synechococcus sp. CO36386bin_37 | reverse complement strand
GCTCCACGCTGCGCGCGGAACCACCCGCTTCCAGCACCTGTTGAATGCGCTCAAGAGCCCCATCTTCCACCTGCGCCTCCTGGCTGGTGCGCATCTGCTTTTTCAAACGCTCGCGCCGCTTCTCAATCTGTGCGAGATCGGCCAGACCCAGCTCAAGGTTGATCACCTCCGCATCACGGGCAGGACCGATGGATCCCGACACATGAATCACATCGTCGTCTTCGAAGCAGCGCACCACGTGCACGATGGCATCCACTTCACGGATGTTGGAGAGAAATTTGTTTCCCAGACCCTCGCCCTGGCTCGCCCCCTTCACCAGACCGGCGATGTCCACAAACTCCATCCGCGTGGGGATCAGCTCCTTGCTCTGACTCAGATCCGAGAGCTTTTGCAGACGGTCATCGGGAACGGCAACCGTGCCCACATTCGGCTCAATCGTGCAGAACGGAAAATTCGCCGCTTGTGCCTGCGCGTTGGCCACGAGGGCATTGAACAAAGTGGATTTGCCCACGTTGGGCAAACCGACGATTCCAGCTTTAAGCATCCGGCAAATCTATCCACCAACCCTTCAGGGCAAAAGACGGGGCCAGCACCCTTCGGCGCAACGCCTACGACACGCATTTGAAACGGTACGGTGCCAATCAACAGCCAACGCGTCATTTCCCCAGCGCGCAGGCGAGACTATGTGTGAAGTTTCGATACAGGCGATGTCATGGTCAGCCAACAACGGCAAACCCCATCACTCGCCAAGCCCCATGACTTGACCACTCTTGCGCGACTCAGTGGACAGCATCGACGCCGAAAACGGCTGATCGTGGTTGCGGTGGTTGCAGCCCTCATTGGAGGCGGCAGCCTGCTGTGGAGGCTCCATCAAGACCGAAACAGAGCTCGCGACGTTTCCGCCTACACCGTTGAGGCGAGCCGTGGTTCCTTGCCAGGCATCGTCACGGCCAGTGGTGAATTGGAGGCCATTCGTCGCGTCAACGTCAGTCCAAGGCGTGGAGGCCTGCTCGAGTCCTTGCTTGTTGAAGAAGGCGACATCGTGCAGGAAGGTCAGGTGCTGGCCCGCATGGATCGTGGGGATTATCAGGACCGGTTGGATGAACTTCTGGCTTTGGAACGTCAAGCCGCAGCGGAATACAAAGCCAAAACCGCCGATTACAACCGTCGTCGCAAACTCTTCGAGACGGGGGCGATCAGTGAAGCCGACAGGGATGACTTCGAAGCCAGTTATCTCGTCAGCAAAGCCAACTTCGAAGCGGCGCAGGAGCGGATTCAACAACGCAAGATCGAAGGGGGAGAACAGTTGATCAGGGCCCCGTTCAGCGGAGTGATCACCGAGCGTTATGCGGAACCCGGTTCCTTTGTGACACCCACCACAGCAGCGTCATCATCTGCAGGCGCCACGAGTTCCTCGATTGTTGAGCTCTCCCAGGGGCTGGAAGTCACCGCAAAAGTGCCGGAAAGTGATATCGGCCGGATCAGGATCGGACAGCTTGCAGACGTCCGGGTTGACGCTTTTCCGGATCAACGCTTTGCAGCCGAAGTTCGCGACATTGCCCCGCGCGCTGAAAAAACCAACAACGTGATTTCCTTCGAGGTGGAACTGACCCTGATCGATCCCCCACCCATCCTGCGCATCGGCATGACAGCAGATGTGAACTTTCAAACGGGACGCACCGCAGCGACCACCCTGGTTCCCACCGTGGCCATCGTGACCGAGAACGGCGAACCTGGCGTGTTGCTGGTGGGAAAGAACAATCAACCCAAGTTCCAGTCCGTTGAACTGGGCTCCAGCGGCGGCAGCCAGAGTGCCATTCTCTCGGGAGTTCAACCGGGCACCCGGGTGTTCATCGACCTACCGCCCTGGGCGAAACAGCGCGACTGACCCAGACCAACCCGCCTAACCCCATGAGCCTGCCCTCCGATCAACCCCTGCTCCTGCTTGTGGACGGTCATTCCCTGGCGTTCCGCAGTTTCTACGCCTTCAGCAAAGGCGGTGATGGCGGGCTCAGCACCAAGGACGGTCTTCCCACCAGCGTGACCTACGGATTTCTGAAGGCCCTGCTCGACAACTGCAAAGGGCTCAAGCCCAACAGCGTGACGATCGCCTTCGACACGGCGGAACCGACCTTTCGCCATGAAGCCGATCCCAATTACAAGGCCCATCGCGACGTAGCACCCGATCACTTCTTTCAGGATCTGGAACAGCTCCAGGAGATTCTGAAAACCCAGCTTCAACTGCCCATCTGTCTGGCTCCTGGTTTTGAGGCGGATGATGTTCTGGGAACCTTGGCCAACCGGGCTGCGGCGGATGGCTGGCGTGTTCGCATTCTCAGCGGAGATCGTGATCTCTTTCAGTTGGTGGATGACAGCCGCGACATTGCGGTGCTCTACATGGGAGGGGGACCCTACGCCAGAAGCAGTGGTCCCACGCTGATCGACGAAGCCGGTGTTCAAGCCAAGCTTGGGGTTGCACCAGCCAAGGTGGTTGATCTCAAGGCTCTCACCGGCGACAGCTCCGACAACATCCCCGGCGTGAAAGGAGTGGGCCCCAAAACAGCCATCAATCTGCTCAAGGAAAACGAAGACCTTGATGGCGTCTACCGCGTTCTTGCCGAAGTGGAGGATGAGGGTCCAAAGGCGAGCCGGGGCGCCATCAAGGGAGCACTCAAGGCCAAACTCACCAAGGACAGGGAGAACGCCTATCTCTCACGACGCCTTGCAGAGATCCTGGTGGACATTCCCCTGCCGGAGGAGCCCCAGCTCGATCTGGGCGAGGTGGATGGCGATGGCCTGAAGCAGCGCCTGGAAGACCTTGAACTGAACAGCCTGATCCGCCAGGTGCCCAGCTTTGTAGCCACCTTCTCCAGTGGTGGATTGGCTGCCAACAGCCACCTGCTCGCCTCCACAGAACCAACCGGTCAGAACAACGCTGCCGCCACCACGGCAGGCCAAGCCAAAGCGGGAACCGCCAAGACAAGGGCAGCCTCCAAGACAGGGACAGCCTCCACCGCTGACGCGAGCAGCAGCCAACCGGACCTGCAGCCTGAAATCGTTCAACACCAGACCCAACTGAACGCACTCGTCACACAGCTGATGGGCTGTCGTGATTCGCTGGCCCCAGTCTCGGTAGACACAGAAACGAGTGACCTCAATCCGTTTCGGGCCCAATTGGTCGGCATCGGCGTCTGCTGGGGAGCCAAAACGGACGACATGGCTTACATCCCCATCAGTCACCAGGCCGATCCGGCACCAGAGCAACTACCACTGGAAACGGTGCTTCAGGCCCTGGCACCTTGGCTCGCCAGTGCAGACCACCCCAAAGCACTCCAGAACGCGAAATACGATCGATTGATTCTGTTGCGCCATGGCCTCACCCTTTCAGGGGTGGTGATGGACACCCTGTTGGCTGATTACCTCCGCGATGCGGCAGCCAAACACGGGTTGGATGTGATGGCCCAGCGGGATTACGGCATCAGTCCAACCCTGTTCAGCGACCTGGTGGGCAAAGCCAAGGACGGGAAAGTGAGCCGGTTCGAACAGGTGCCCTTGGAACAGGCAGCCCAGTACTGCGGCATGGATGTGTATCTCACCCGCAAACTCGCGATCGACCTGCGACAGCAACTGGAGGCTTTCGGGCCCAAACTTCTGGACTTGCTCAGCAAGGTTGAACTCCCTCTCGAGCCGGTGCTGGCCCTGATGGAAGCAACGGGCATTCGAATTGATCAGCCCTACCTGGCCGCACTGTCCAGTGAAATCGGCTCCACGCTTGAACAACTGGAACGGAAAGCCAAAGAGGTTGCCCAGGTGGATTTCAATCTGGCTTCACCCAAACAACTGGGCGAGTTGCTGTTCAACACTCTGGGACTGGATCGCAAGAAATCACGCCGCACCAAAACCGGTTACAGCACCGATGCCAGTGTGCTGGAAAAGCTGGAACAGGATCATCCCGTTGTCCCACTGGTGCTCGAGCATCGGGTTCTCAGCAAATTAAAAAGCACCTACGTGGATGCTTTGCCACAACTGGTGGAAGAGGAAACCGGTCGGGTTCACACCGATTTCAATCAAGCCGTCACAGCGACAGGACGGCTCAGCAGCAGCAACCCCAATCTGCAAAACATTCCGGTGCGCACGGAATTTTCCCGACGCATCCGCAAAGCGTTCCTGCCTCAAGAGGGTTGGACCCTTCTCAGTGCCGACTATTCCCAGATCGAGCTACGCATTCTGACCCACCTTTCCGGGGAAGAGGTGTTGCAGGAGGCTTACGGCCAGGGGGACGATGTCCATGCGTTGACGGCACGCTTGCTGCTCAACAAAACCGAGGTGACGGCCGACGAACGGCGGATGGGGAAAACAATCAACTTCGGAGTCGTCTATGGCATGGGCGCACAACGCTTCGCCCGCGAAACAGGTGTGAGCCAAGGCGAAGCGAAGGAATTTTTGAGCCAGTACAAACAACGCTATCCCAAAATCTTTGCCTATCTGGAACTGCAGGAACGCCTTGCTCTGAGTCAGGGCTATGTGGAAACCATTCTGGGACGCAGGCGCCCCTTCCACTTCGATCGCAATGGACTCGGTCGCCTCAAAGGCATGGATCCTCTCGCGATCGATCTGGAGCTGGCACGACGTGGGGGAATGGAAGCTCAGCAACTTCGGGCCGCGGCCAATGCCCCCATTCAGGGTTCCAGTGCCGACATCATCAAGCTGGCCATGGTGCAACTCCAGGCCGAGCTCGAACGCCACAATCTTCCTGCGCGACTGCTACTGCAGGTTCACGATGAACTCGTATTGGAAGTGGATCCAGAAGCCCTCCATGGTGTGCAGGAGCTCGTTGTGAAAACCATGAAGAATGCGATCAAACTTTCCGTGCCGCTTGAGGTTGAAACGGGCAGCGGCCAGAATTGGATGGAATGCAAATAAGGAGCAAAAGACAATCTGTACAAATATCAAAAACGTCCAACGATTCACTCAACCAATCCAAAAAAACATTCCATATTGATTGCACTTCAAGACCTATGACAAAAAAGGCACAACCACAAGCAGCCTCAAACCTTACTCAGTTTCACTGATTGACCACTAAAAGCCGAAAAAATCAATAGATTCAAGGACTGCCGAGGATCTATCCATCTTAATGTTAGAAGCAAGCTAACACTTCCATCGAGAATTCATACGAGCAAATGATACAATAAGCAATCTATGACCCAAGAAAAGAATTGCAAATGCAAAAATCCTGTCATTTAAGGTCAATGCATGTTTTATCCAAACTGGGATCATTCGGTGCACCAGAAAATTGAATCAGACCATGGTCAAGCACTAGCAAATGATCAACTATTTTAAGTTCTGACCAATAGCTAGGCACCATAATAACTGTACAATTTTGTGCGTGAATCAGATCAATTAATTTTGAATGACTCTTTAAAGATAATCCAACCAATAATTCATCAAGCAAAAGAACGGCAGGCTTTCTCAGCAGGCAACGTGCAAGCACCAAAAGCTTTCTCTCGCCAAGTGAAAGTGGATTACCACCGTCGATAAGAACTGAATCCAACTGATGCGGTAATGCACGGATGCATTCATCCAGTCCGAGTGAATCAAGGGTTTCCCATAAGAGAGGCTCGGGATAAATTTGATTCCAACATAACAAATCACGAATAGAAATTTCTTCTAAAAAAATCTCTTGGCCAATATATCCAACTTGTCTACGTAACCCACGGGCAGACACTTTGCGTATCGGGATACCATCTATTAATACGTCTCCATTTCGAGGAACAACAAGTCCTAAAATAGTTTTAAGAAGCAAAGACTTGCCTGAAGCCTTTTTACCTGTGATTGCAATGGTTTTACCTGAAGGAATATCAAAAGAAATATTTCGAAGCAACGGCTCACGCAGACCATTGGGCTGAATATTCACATCATTAAATGCTATGTGTCCAAGAAATAAATGATTAGCAGTATGAGCTTCCCAACCAGGTTCGATGTTTTCATCTAAGACAACTCTTGCCTTACGCCAAAGAACCGACACATTGGCAAAAACTTCAGTAAAATTAGTAGCCACATCAGCAATTGTTGAACTAAAGGCAATGAAGGCTGAGTAGAACGCAATAAAGCTACCAACGAGTTGAGGATCATTAATAGAGTCTGGCTGGTTGAGGATCTGTATCACTGCCACATAAAAAAGAAGCACTGATCCAAAGGGGCTTAATGAGGTCAGGATCACATCAATACACTGATTGTAAAAATCAAGTTGCATTGAAATCTTTGCCATACTTGTGTAATCCTGCATCCAACGACGCAAGAAAGGAATCTCTGCATTAATCGAACGAATATCAAAAACATTAGCGCTCAGTTCATCACTGATTCCATTAAGGCGACTCTTGATATCAAACACCTCTTGATTAAGACGTATCGCCCTGCGAGCGATCTGAAAAACAATCAACAAAACAATAGCCACCAATACAAGCGACCAAAAAGCTAGCGTTTGACTATATTGAAACATTAAGGCAAGGAAAGCTACGGAAAATAGCGCTGAAAGACCCGATTTTAATGAACCTGCCCCTACATAAGTACGAATTTTTGAGATTGCACTAACACCGGCATAAATATCACCGCTACGACTATTATTAGAAAAAGAAACCGGTAGTTTCAGGAAGTACTCCCACATCCCAAACTGTAGTCGCTGATTACCAACTGTTTCCAATCGGAGAATCATCATTTCTTGCAAGTACTGACTGGTAATGGAAACAACAACTATTAAACCGACAACAATGAGACATTCAGCAAGAAATTCTAAATTCGCTTCAGGAAGAACTGTCGAGACCAAAGCATTAGTGAGAAGCGGTATTGAAAGACTAAAGGCAAGGACGAAGCAAGAAATGAGCAAGAGTAAACCAATGGCTTTGAGC
>WTGE01000207.1 GCA_011525445.1 Synechococcus sp. CO36386bin_37 | reverse complement strand
ATCAACGTCTGACCCGTGTACGCATTCGCTCCGCTCAGGGTCAAAACCCCAGATCCAGACTTAGAGATTGAAGCCGCACCTAGATTCAATCCAGTAATACTGGAATCACCAGAAATGAGGAACGCCACATCATCCCCTGACGTCGTCAAGCTATCGGCGAACGTCAACGCACCAGCACCCGAATTAAACGTGACAGGACTATTAACCGAGAAAGCCGCAGAAGAAGCGATTCCATTGGTGTTGACTGCATCACCCACAGTCACAGACGAGAATGTTGATGCAAGATTATCTAAATACCAAACCTCAAAATCACCCGATGAATTAATACCAACGCTCTGCCCTGATTTGTAAGGGTAAACCGCTATATATCCAGAGCCATAGATGGAATCACTAAAGGAGACCAAGTTATCAGCCTGGAAGGAAGTCTTGACATTAGAAGAACCAACAATTGGCACGATCCCTTGAACTGGAGTAGCGTCCTTGCGCTGCCCTAAGTATGTGTCCGACCAAAATCCGATCTGAGAGTTAACACTGTCAATTCGACTTAGAAACTCAATCGGGCCACTATTTGAGAGAAATTGATAGGTTTGATATCCGCTTGTCTCATCCCCCCACAGAGCAATCCCCCTGTAGCCGTCTGATGCTTGAGCCGAAGAGCCTTCGATTCTGATGCCGCCACCGGAAGAAGCAGAACTTTGAATCAAAACTGTACCTGCTAAACTAGAATTACTGTTTCCTTGGCCAAGCCAAATTCCAGATCTGCCCGCTGACGTACCAACAATGTCAATAGCGGGGGATTCTTGACTTGCACTTGTGATCGCAACATCAGGATAATAAGCAAATCCACCAAAACGAAGACCAACACCACCGGATCCAGAAATCTGATCACCGACGATCTCAATCGTTCCGGTGCCTGAATCAATGACCAGAGCACGCTGGGAGCCAAAGCCATCAGCTTCTTGATTCGGTACTCCAGATTTTCCACGCATTACAATATTCCCACCACCTGAGTTGATGGATATCAGAGCACCCTGCTGATCTCTCACACTTCCAAGGCTTAATCCAGGCTGGAGGGAGGAACCAGGATCACTCCCCTCCGGTGGGGTGACGCTACTGCCAACGTATGCAAAGCCATCCGGATATCCGTCAGCATTACTATCAAGGCCGCCTCCTAGAAAAATATTTCCACCTGCTGAGTTAAGGGATGAACCTTCTTCAAGACGAATGAAGTGCTCTCCAGAACCCGACTCAACATTCCCAGAATTTGACCAAAGAACAATATCGCCACCCTGCGTTTGAATTGACTCACCATGATGGAGAACAATATTTCCGTCAGATTTAGCCTTAACAGCAAGAGGACCTGACGTTGAAACAATGGAAGTGTCAATCGTCAAGTCACTGCCACTTACGGTTTCAATCTGCAGCGACGCCGGACCAGAGGTTGTTTTAAAAATTGAGCCATCAACACGCATGTCCTTGGCTTGAGGACTCGACAAGACAAGTATTCCCTCATCAATCTGAAATGAATTAACAACATCAAGATCAGCACTTGCTGTTGATAAGTCAAGATTTAAGGACCCTGACCCTTTTTTAATGAAAGTACCAGTGCCTTGTAATTCACCTGAAAATGTATAGTTAGCATCAGAGCTAACAGTTAACTTAAATTCATTAGGATAGTAGCCCAGATTAATAGAGCCAGAACCAGTGATCGATGCCACTTCTTCATCAGAACCCAACTCATATGCAGCCCCACTCGCAATAGAAACAGCCGTGGAACTGCTAAGGCTCCCAGCACTCGTTGTCTTCAATTTACCTTCGCTTATATCTGTAGCTCCGCTGTATGTGTGGACTTGATCAAAGGTCAACTCCCCTGCCCCGGATTTCAAAAATGACCCTGCTCCACTAATGATCTTGGAGTATGTGGCAGTATCAGAAGCTGCCGCCAAATTAATTTCGTACGTTGCACCTTCAGCAACAGCCACAGCAGAAGACATCGCTGAACCTGCAGACTCCAACGTGCCTTCATTAATCGTGGTGTCACCTGTAAAGTTTTTTACTCCAGAAAGAGAGAGCTTTCCCGTTCCATTTTTAATGATACCACCTGTACCAGAAATCAATCCCGAAAAGACTGTGCTTTCATTCTCTCCTCCGGAGGTAAGAACATGTGAGTTTAAATTAATATCACCAGCGCCTTTAATAGAAGCAACCGTCTGATTATTTAAAAGCTCTAGAGTTGCACCACTCGAAATATCAACATCCGTACTAGAAGCTAGATTGCCGGTACTTGAAGAATCAGTGCCAACCTTTAAGGTTCCACCTGTAATTGCAGTTTCTCCTGTGTAAGTATTGGCACCACTGAGCGTCAACTCACCCAAGCCTGATTTTTTAAATTTTCCAGAGCCGGAGATGGCCCCGCTGTATGTTGATTGATCAGAAGCAGCAGGAAGGTCAAATTCATATGTTGCTCCTTCAGCCACATTGATTTCAGAACTTTGAATCGATCCAGTAGAGCCAAGAAGCTTAAGACTACCCGCTGAAATCGTAGTTTTTCCAGAATATGTATTGGTCCCAGTAAGCTGCAAATCTCCACTGAACAACTCAAAAGTTCCCCCAGGACTTGCCAATGCATCGTTATAAACGATGCCAGAATCTGAATTGACATAAATTTTGTATTTCTGATCTGCAGCATCGGAGAACTGAGCAGAATAATCTGCCACACTGGTTTGACCTTGACGAAATGCGCCTCCCTTGAATTCAATCGTGCCCGAGTAGGATGTACCCAGTGCATCATCATTGGCAAGGGCGAGAATTCCTTCATAGAGTTCAATGTTATTAAACTGGTTCGCCGAAGAGCCAGGGTTTAATCGAAACCCACCAACACCACGTTTCTCTAACGTTGTCCCACCTGACAGTCTAATTGTCCCTGTATAGAGCGGTGGGACAAGCGAAGCCGTATTTACCTTGAGTTTTCCAGAGCTTATATTGATACTTCCAGACCCAGAAAGACCACCCGATTGCGACGAAATGATGTCCACGAAACCTGTTGATCCAGGATCCCAGGTAATTGCCCCAGAACTCCCGACCGTCACACCTGTCTGCGAGTGAAGCGTCAGATCTCCGTCACCGGTAAGATTTTGAAGAGTTGCATTGATCTGAATATCACTATCCGCAACCAAAGCAAGATCACCGGACCCAGATCCGGTAACAACAATAGAATCATTGACAGTTATTCTGCCCCCATTTGTATCTGTTCCATCAGACGAAATAGAATTACCACCAGCAGTACTGACAGAAGAAGCAGTCGTGATTCTAATGTCAGTTCCGCCACTCAATACAGAAGCAATGGTGAACGTCTCGTAATCCGGAGAATTATCATTTAATGTGTAATCATAAGGATCCAGAAGCCATAAACCGCTGTAGTCAGGTTGATTCGCAGTTGCATCGACGTTGATTCCAGTAATCTTTAATTCAAAACCTGAGGTTTCAATCTGTCCACCTAAACCTGCTTGTCGACCACCTTTGGCAAACAACGAACCCGAAACACTTGTGAGGGATTCTGGATTGGAGATATCTGACCACACCACGATCTCTCCACCATCGCCCTTGTTGCCTGCAGATGCATCCAGCAGAGCACCAGCTTCCACCACAGTTCTTTTTGCCTGGCGCACCGTTTCATCACTGTTCTGCCAACTGCCTCCTACTTCAATCGTTCCACCACCACCGGCTTGCGCCGCCCTCAATTCCGTACCATCGCCAACCACAACCTCTTCTCCTGTCAGCGTCAACCGTGCTCGGTCGACTTGATTGTTGCCAACACTGATCTTGCTCTCCCGCACCTCCACAACTCCACCGGGCGCATCGGCTAACAAATCACGATCAATCCGGATATCAATTCCCTCCATTTGAATCACCGGCACCGTGTCGTCGGCCGCATTGAGATCGTCCCGCAAATCAACATCACCGAACCCCAGAGAGCCAGGCAGAGGATTTCCTTTGAGCGCCGCTAGTTCAGAAGAGCGAGTCTTGAACACATCAAAGAGTCCATTACCAAAACGCAGCGATCGCGCTGTACTCAGATTCAACCTTGGTACGTTGACGAACCCTGCACCCGATCCAAGATGAATTCCACCGGGTGATAGCCAGTACAGATTTGCCTTTGACGACAACTGAATTGATTTATTGATATGCGTCCCGAATGGTGACGTCACCCCCACTACAAGATTACGCTTACCTCCTGTATCAATATCAACGCGCTTGATCTTGCCTCGAGTGTCAAAATCTTTAAACCGTAGAAATTTATTGCGACCAGATTTCTTGCCACCACTGATCTTGCACACTCCAGCAATGCATCGTCCACCCTTCTGACCGTTCACCTTGGTTGCGAAACCTTTGCTTTGACCGGCACGAATCTCCGCAAAAACCGCAGACTGGTTCAAGACGCTTGACATCCCCAGGAACACGCCCAAGGTGAAACGAATCAGCTTCTTGGAACCAATTGTTGTCATAGAGTTTTTAGAGAAGCCTGCTGTCGATCAGATTGAGTCAGGTTCGAACGAATTTTTGCAGAAATTCGCCGGCTCACAACCATAAAGATAAGCTGAAGAATTTGTTTTTCTTCGCTTAATTATAAATTCTGTGTTGGATCCGCGACCGAACCCCACTCCCTTGTCGAGTCAGAACCTGTTGACGTCAGCAATAAAAGTGATTTTCGCTGATTCAAGAGAAAATAGTCAAACCTACATTCGTCGGTTGCCATGCTGCTCCTGGCCCAGCTGGTTGCTCCCCCTCTCCAGCCGGGGCCTGTTCGCTTACCGAACACGGCTCCCCAGCAGCGGCCTAAGGACGATGGCCCACTGTTCGAGGTTCCTCCGGGATCTTCCGCTGATCCCCAAAAGCCAGAAAGCAAGCAGGAAGCAGACGCCTCAGACTCATCGACCAGCGACTGGAGACCGGAGATTGTCGGAGAAGCGCCGTACACCAACGAGCAGGTCCGGCAGATCCTCAGCGGCTGTGGGAAAGCCAGCATCAGCGCGACGTTGAACGCCTGCGCGGCACAGCTCACAGCTCGGCTCATTCAGGATGGTTACGTCAACAGCCGCGTTTACAGCCTCAAAACTCCCGCCCCAGGTGCCCTTGAAGTGGTTCTGGGCACGATTGCAGAACTTCGGATTAACAGCGAAGACCAAGCTTTACAGCAGCAGATCCAGGAGCAACTGACCCCTCTGATTGGCAGTGTGCTGCACATCCCCACGCTGGAAAAGGAACTCGCTCGCGCCCGCCAACGAGGAGCTGGGACGATCAAGGGGGGAATGGGACGCCTGGGAAGCGACCCCACCAAAGCGGTGGTAACTCTCACGGTTACACCCGCCGAGCCAGAACCCCTCAAGGGCGACATTGCCCTCGGCAACAATGGCAATGTTGGCAGCGGCGAATGGCGTGGTGTTGCCACGCTTCTCCAGAAAGGTCTGATTGAACGAGGCGACACAGCCCTGCTGTTTCTGGAGTTGAACAGCGATGGTGATCTGGAGTTGGGCAGCAAGGTGGCCTCTCTCACCTACACCTATCCCCTCCGGGACAACTGGTCGATCACAGGATCCTTTGGCGTCAGCTACCGCCGCTTTGTGGAATTCCAAAAGCCGGCATACAACTTCAGTTTCCGCACCCTGCAAGGGCTGCTGCAATTGGAAACAACTCTGCAGGAGTCCGAGAATCTCACATGGACTGCTGCGGCAGCATTCAGCACCAATCGTAGTGACAGCTTCAAATCAGGGCGCAGTTTCCCGCTGGTGAGCGGAGGTGGAAACGATGGCTGGTCTCACAGTGGCTTTCTGAAACTCAGCACCAACATTGGTGGATTCAGCGGTCCCTTGTTCTGGAACACCAACGCCTATTTCAGCCAGGGCATTGCCGGAGTGACCCTTGATGAACACCTGCACAATTTGGATGTTCAAGGCATTGAACCCGGCGAGGCCCGCGCTGTAGGAGCAATCAGTGACATCGGTTTGAGTCTGTCTTCATCGACCACCGTGAACCTCCGATTCGCTGGTCAACTTGCCTTCAGTCGTCTTCCAGGAAGCATGAGCTTCAGTCTCGGCAGTGATGTAGGCCTGCGGGGACTTCCAGGAAGCCTGATCGCCGGGGAGAGCGGATACCTGGCCACAGGGGAAGTCGTTTGGACCCCATGGCAGATGGATGAACAAAGAATTTCTCTCATTCCCTACCTGGGTATTGGCGGTATTCACACCGATTCAAGTGTCGGGACACTTGAGGACAGCATCGGTGTGGGCGGGCTGATCGGCCGCTATCAAAACGGCCGATGGGAGGCGGAACTCGGCTGGGTCGACACGTTCAACTCAAACGACAACCCTGGGCTCTGGAACGACTGGATCCTGGGCCAGGGGCTGTACACCAAGCTCCGCTACAGCTTCTGAATCAACCCTCGACGCGCCAGCTCTGATCAGAAGGTGACCAATCATTGAGTTCCGAGGCACCGAACCAGAGACCAATTTCAAACTCTGCGGTTTCCGGCGCATCCGATCCATGGATCACGTTGCGGCCGATGTTGACGGCAAGATCTCCACGGATGGTGCCTGGCTCAGCCTCGAGGGGTTTGGTCGCACCGATCAGCTTGCGGGCACTGGTGATCACCCCATCGCCTTCCCAAACCATCGCCACCACAGGGCCAGAGGTGATGAAGTCCACCAAACCGGCGAAGAACGGTCGCTCTTTGTGAACTCCGTAGTGCTGCTCAGCCAGCTCGCGGCTGGGGGTGAGCTGCTTCAGACCCACGAGCTTGAAGCCCTTGCTCTCGAAGCGACCGAGAATCTCACCCACCAGCCCGCGCTGGACGCCGTCGGGCTTGATGGCGATGAACGTGCGTTCGGCAGCCATGAAAAAGCAAACAATGCCGGGTCATCGTCAGT
>WTGE01000366.1 GCA_011525445.1 Synechococcus sp. CO36386bin_37 | reverse complement strand
TAGGTCCATTATAGAAATCAGAGAAAGAAACTGAAGAGCCGTAGACGCGCAATCAGCAATCCACTGTGGAGATAGAGGACAAAGAGCAACCTGACTCAGAAGCGCGATGGATGAACACCTGAGTCATTGCCTGCCAAAGCCTCCTTACGAAGCTGTTGCACCAGACCATTGCGTTTGAGCTGACTTATCGATAAGTTAATTCTCTCAATAATTGCTGGGTTGAGATCGGAGGAAAGGGCAAATCCCTGGAGCTCTGGGCGAATCCCCGTCATCGCCAAAACAGGAATAAGCCCTGAACCGGCAGCATGAGATTCGAGATAACGAAGCTGTAATTCATCAGCTAGAACAGCATTCACCCGGCCATCCTTAAGTAGCAATAAGGAATCGCTGATGGACTCAATCGGCACACGAGCAGCACGTGATTCAGGGACTGATTTCGCCAGTGGCACTCCAAGCTCTTCCAGCAACTCTGCGCTAACGGTTCCGGCCCTGTATCCAATACGCATCGTTGATAATTCGTCAAAAGAATTTAAGCGTCGCCCAGCAAGACCTTGAGCCTCCTGCACCAATTCGACAGTCAGAAAGCCAACAAGAACAGCACTGGATATATTGCGGACTACATATCCCGCCATCAACACAGCACGCCCCTTGGAAGTATCAACAATCTCAGCGTCGCCCTCACCAGTGAGAATAATTGTAAAGACTTTGATAAAGCGATGAAGAGCTCCTTTCCCACCAGAATTGACTCCACTGGAATAATCCTCGACCCACCAAACAAGAGCACTCATCACAAACAACAAGAGCAGCAATAGAGCCACCATGCGCAACAGCGAAGGACTCAACATTGCCGCAAGAAAAGCCCGACCCAAACTGAACGGATCATTAGCGACCATCACGGCCTGACCATCCTCCTGGAAGGGCAGACTGAATTTATATTCACGTAAACGATTAGGGCTTAAATTAATACATTCAACAGCTACGTCAAGATCATTAGAACGGGTGGCCTCCAGCATGGATTGAATCGAAGGCATCTGGATCAGCTTGTAATGAAGATTTTCGCGCTGAGCAACCTGCGTCCATAGCTCAACAGCCAATCCCTTCCAAACACCCGCTTCGCGATAACTACAAGGCTGACTTCCATCGACAACCCCAACATTCAGAACGCCAGTTTTTGGAGCTGAATGCGCAGGAATAACAAAACTAGAACCAACTAACAAGGCCCCCAACATGAAAAGACGAATCATTAATGTTTATTCAACACTGCAAGATCAAAAGAATACTGGAGTCAATTCTCGTAATAACATCTCCTCACCCATCCAATGCAAAGCATTCAGTTGAAGGGTCGTCACTTCAATGGTTTACGGACGATGCATCATCCATAAAATAGGTGTTCTTCGGGATTGATTTCCGTGCGGCGTTTCCTAGCCAGCATGCTGATCAGCGCCACTTTCCTTGCCGCATGCAGCAGCAGCAACAAGTCAAGGGGCATGATCAGCGTTCAAACCGAAACGATCAAGGAGTCCACATTCGAACCAAGCTTGAGTGCCATCAGCCCACTTGAATCGACGACGAACGTCGCTTTGCGTCCCGAAACTGACGGTCGTGTCGTGCAAATCCTGGCCAAAGCAGGAGAACGCGTGAAAGCAGGGCAAGTCATTCTGGTCCTTGATAATGTCCAGCAAAGCGCTGCACTAAATGCATCCAATGCACAAGCACGTACGGACCTTGTGAATGCGGAACGCTTCGAATTTTTATATGAACAAGGTGCAGCCTCAGCCAAAACGCGTGACTATTACGTGGCACGCGCTATTACCTCCCGAGACCAAGCCATCGCCGATCGAGCAACGTTAAGTTATAAATTTGTACGGTCTCCAATCAATGGAGAGATCGGCAATCTTGACACTGTAAAACTTGGAGATTATTTAAAAACGGGTCAAGCGATTACAGGAATTGTAGACAACTCGACTCTTTGGACGTTGATGCAGATTCCAGCATCGCAAGCCAACCGTGTACAGCTCGGACAAACAGTCAAACTAACCTCACAAAGTTCCCCTGCCATTACAGGTGAAGGATCCGTATCATTTATTTCCCCCTACTTTGCATTGCCTGACACTCAGCAGACACCAAACACAGTGATGGTAAAAGCTGCATTTCCGAACTTAACCGGAGAACTTAAAACAGGACAATTTGTGAAGAGCAGCATTATTACTGGACGCTCGACTTCACTAGCCGTTCCAGTGGAAGCCGTGTTTATGCAAGCTCAGCAGCCATTTGTTTATTTAGTAATCCCTCTCAAGCGTGCTCTACCCAAAATCAAAGCCTCATCAACAACTCCAGAAAGTACAAAGAAAACACTGGAAAAACTTCCTGAAAACACTCCGATTGCTTTTCAACAAGCAGTCAATCTGGGAACGCTTCAAGATAACTATTATCCCGTTGAATCTGGCCTCAATCGAGGCGACGAAGTTGTTATCAGCAATACCGCTTTACTGAGAAGTGGCATGCCAGTAAAAACAAACACCTCTTCGACGAAGGTTAGTAAGTAACACAGATGGCTTTTTCCGATAATTTCATCAAGCGTCCTGTTTTAACAACAGTTTGCAGCATTCTTATCGTTCTGATGGGAGTCATTGCTATTCCATCGCTTCCAATCGCCAATCTCCCAAATATCGCGCCACCCGAAATAACAGTCACAGCAGGGTTCGGGGGTGGAAATGCCTTGGTGACAGAACAAGCCGTCACCAATCCACTCGAGCAACAAATCAATGGTGTAACTGGGGCTTCCTACATCACATCGCAAAGCACGTTGGAAGGACAAAGCGTGATACAGGTGTATTTCGATAAATCCACCGATATCGATATTGACCAGGTGAATGTTCAAAACAGGGTAACCCTTGCAATGCCGCAATTACCCAAACAAGTTCAGGCTACCGGTGTTTCTGTCCAACAGACCACTCCCTCAATCCTTCTGGCCTACCAAGTCTCTTCAACAGATGGGCAATTTGATGCGGCCTATCTCAACGGACTGATTTATGAAAAACTATATTACCCCTTAGGCCGAGTTGAGGGTGTCGCCAACGTCAGCATTCTCGGTGGCACTAATCCGGCTTACTGGCTGTTCATTGATCCTGACAAACTTGCCACCAATCAGTTGTCTGCAACTGAAATTGTGAGTGCTGTTCAATCTCAGAACAACACTGCTGTTGGCGGGCTGGTTGGAGGTCCTCCTGCTTCAGGTAATCAAGCCTACACATATCCGATTTTAGTTGAAAACAACGGGAACTTGATCTCGATCGAGGATTTCAACAACTTGATCGTTGGAAAAACACAGGCAGGAAACTTGTTGCGTCTCAAAGATGTTGGAGAAGTTCAATACGGTTTCAAAAATTACAATACATCTGCAATCGATACCTCCGACCATGATGCAATTGCTGTTGCAGTATTTCAAACCCCAAGCAGCAACGCTCTTGATGTAGCCGATGCCGTCGTCCAGCAAATGAATTCATTTGCTGCCGATGTCCCCCCCGGTGTCACCGTGAAAGAAGTTTATAACGTTGGACAATTTATTGAATCTTCGATCGATGGCGTCATCGATGCTTTAGGTCTGGCCATCGTCTTAGTTCTACTCATTCTGTTTGTTTTTCTCCAGAACTGGCGCGCCACCATTGTTCCGAGCCTGGCCATTCCAATTTCCTTGATCGGCACATTCGCCTTCATCAAGGTTTTTGGTTTTTCAATCAATCAGCTCACGTTGCTTGGTTTGGTGCTTGCAACCGGACTTGTGGTTGATGATGCCATCGTGGTGATCGAAGCAGTTTCCAAAAATCTCGAATCAGGAATGCGACCACGCCAGGCCGCTCTCAGTTGCATGCAGGAATTGTTTGGAGCACTCGTTGCCACTGCATTGGTTCTCATGGCTGTGTTCATTCCCGTTGCTTTTTACCCAGGAAGTATCGGAATTATCTATCAACAGTTTGCTCTCACCATTGCATTTTCGATTGCAATTTCTGCCTTTAATGCCCTCACCTTCTCTCCGATGCTCTCCGGTCTGATTCTTCGCCAGGGATCATCAGATCCTCCCCGTGGCTGGGGTTGGCCCTTCGCGGGTGTTCTTATTGGCCTCGCCTTTGGTCGATTCAGCGCAGCATCATTTGGTGTTTGGATGTACCCACTTGGAGTTGTGGTCTTCGGCCTGTGCGGCGCCAACCTTCCACTGATTTTTAGAGTCTTCAACAATAATTTTTCTCGTCTTGAAACAGCTTATTCTCGCTTGATCAAGAAGCTTATCAGTATAAAAAAATGGGTCATGGTTGCGTTGGGAGCAGGCATCGTTGCTACCGCCTTCTCCTTTTTAATGTTGCCATCTGCCTTTATTCCCGATGAGGATCAAGGTTACTTAATGGGTGTTTATCAGCTCCAAAACGGCGCATCTCTGAGTCAAACGCAAAACATGGGTTCTGAGATTTCCAAAATCTTGAAAGAAGAGAAAGACATCAGCAACGCCAATGTGATCAGTGGCTACGGATTTAATGGCTCGAGCCCTGATCAGGGGACGATCCTTGTTGGGCTTAAACCATTAAGCGAACGATCCGGAACCAATCAAAGTTCATTTGCCATTGCAGAACGCCTTAATAAAAAACTCTTACAACTTGATTCAGGGATTGCAAGAATCGGTCAGCCCCCAGCTGTTCCTGGATTCTCTGCACAAGGCGGATTCTATTTTCAGTTCAATGACTTATCCGGTGAATACACCTTTAATCAGCTTGATGACGCAGCCCAAAAACTAATACAAGCAGGGAAAGAGACCGGATATTTCGGATCATTATCCACTCAATTCATTCCCAGTGCTCCTGCTTTTGGCTTGGAGATCGATCGATCGATCATGGGAGCTTTAAATGTTGACTATCAAGAGGCAATGGATTCCATTTCCATCCTTGCTGGCAGTAATTACGCAGGAGTAACCTATGAAGACAGTCAAGTTCGCAATATTTATGTTCAATCCAGCCCAGAGCGACGCTCAGACCTCGAAAGCATTCTGAATTATTACGTTAAAAATCGAGATGGTGAGCTAATTCAAGTCTCTCAGTTCGCCTCCTCAAAATTAGATAGTGCCCCTCCCATTATCAGTCATTACAACCTTTATCGCACTGTTTTGATTCAAGGCGTTCAGGCGATTGGCAAAAGCTCAGGACAGGCGCTCAATGTGATTCAAGATCAATTCAAACAACTCAATTTCAACAACATCGGCTATGCCTTTACAGGACTCGCTTCACTTCAATTATCTGCGGGAAACGCCAGCATCTTGGTGTTTGGCTTAGGCATCTTGATTGTCTACTTGGTGCTTTCAGCCCAATACGAGAGCTACATCACACCAGTGATCATTCTGATGACAGTGCCTCTGGCCATGCTGGGAGCTCTAGCCTTTCTGGCGGTCCGATCGATCGACTTAAACATTTACGCCCAGGTTGGGCTGGTCACTCTGATCGGCCTTGCAGCGAAAAACGGCATTTTGATTGTGGAAGTGGCTGAACAGCATTTCAAAGAAGGCAAATCCCCCACTGAAGCCGTGATCGCTTCAGCAGAGTCCAGGTTGCGACCGATTTTGATGACAGCCATCGCTGCCTTAGCTGGCTTTCTCCCCTTGGTGGTCGCCAATGGGGCAGGGGCTCAAAGCCAGCAATCGCTCGGGACTGTGATTTTTGGCGGACTGGTGGTAGCAACCATTCTGTCTCTGGGGGTGGTTCCTCCTTTTTATGTTGTGGTGAAGGGCCTCAGTGCCCGTTGGTTTGGGACCAAACCGTCTGATCCCTCCGCTGAATCCCCCTCTGCCAGTGCAACCTGAAACCCAAAGCCTCTGGCATTGGACGAGTCCTGACGGACTTGCTCTTCACATCGGTTGGAGCTGCAGAACGCCTCCGGAGACGGGTCCAACCAGCAGCGTTGCCATTGTGCTGATCCACGGTTTTGGGGCTTGCAAAGAACATTGGCGTCACAACATGCCGGTGTTGGCCAAAACTGCAAACACTTATGCCATCGATCTCATCGGCTTTGGGTCCAGCAGTCAACCACAGGCTCGTCTCGGCCATGAACCGAGGGCTGACGGTGCAACCAAGAATATGAGTATTCACTACAGCTTTGATCTTTGGGCTGCTCAAATCGCGACTTTCTGTGAACGTGTCGTCCAACAACCCGTTCTGTTGGTAGGGAATTCCATCGGAGGTGTTGTGGCACTCAGAACAGCTCAGATTCTCGAGCAACAGACCACCTCCGCTCGTTGTCGTGGTGTCGTGCTCATCGACTGCGCCCAGAGACTGATGGATGACAAACAATTAGCCACGCAACCGGCCTGGATGGCCTGGATTCGCCCATTGCTCAAAACACTGGTCAGTCAGCGCTGGCTGAGCACGGCCCTATTTCGCAATGCCGCGCGACCTGCCTTGATCCGCAGGGTACTGAAGCAGGCTTATCCCACAGGAAACAACGTGGATGACGAACTGGTTGATCTTTTATTTCAACCAAGCCAGAGAGAAGGTGCAGCGGAGGCTTTTCGTGGATTCATCAACCTGTTTGATGATCATTTAGCACCCGACTTACTTAAAGAAATATCAATACCAGTATTCATGATCTGGGGCGAATCAGATCCGTGGGAACCCATTAAGGAGGCCCGGCGATGGGAAAAATGTTTTGATTGTGTTCAATCTTTATTAATCATTCCCGGGGCAGGGCATTGTCCTCATGATGAAACTCCCGAAGTTGTTAACGAGGAATTAATTAAAATCCTTAATCAACAAGCAACATAAGCTTCAACTTGATCACTCAAGCGGCGTAAACCAGCGAGACCATCACGCTCAAGATTGCGAACACGGTCTCTGCTAATTCCGATAATGCGTCCAATACCAGTGAGGCTCATGGGCTCCTCTCCATCCATCCCATAACGCATCCGCAG
>WTGE01000401.1 GCA_011525445.1 Synechococcus sp. CO36386bin_37 | reverse complement strand
CGCGCGGAGCTGAGCCGGGCTTGGTGCTGCCACTGGCAGCCCTGCTGGCGGTGCAGGGGCTCACACTCATTGGGCTGCTGCGCTGGCCACTGCCTGCAGCTCCATTGGGGCTGACCCTGTTTTGGCTGAGCAGCAGCACCCTGCTCCTGGGGCTATCGCTGCGCTGCTGTTGGGATCGGCCAAACCCCAGCGGAGTGCCCTGGTTTGCCGTGCGCAGCCAGCAGCACTGGGGACAAATCACAGCCCTCAGCGAAGACGGGCTGGAAGCACGGCTCAAGGGCAACATCATTCCCAACCAACACTGGGGTCTACCGCTGGAGCTGGCTTACCGCGATGGCCACGGCATCGGCATGCGCTGGGGGGTACTCAGCACTGAGCAGCAGCAATGGCTGCAGCAACGCCTCTATGGCAACGCCGGTTGCTGGCCGGTGCGACAGGCGCCATTTGAACTGCGCGCTTTGGGGCCCGTGCTGTTGCGCCTGATCCGCCCGATCCGCTCAGAGGACTGGTTCCACAGAAGCCTGCTGCCCTTAGATCTTCAAGGCCTGGCCTCATCGCCGCTCACCCAAGCATCCAGGCCTTCACCAATGAAGGAGAGCGCCAAAACCAGGATGAACATCGCAAGCCCTGGATAAAGCGCAGTCCACCAGATACCAGTGGGCAAAGCCGTCAGCGCCTGCTTGAGCTCCGCGCCCCACTCGGGCACGACTGCGGGCAGGCCCAGGCCGAGAAAACCAAGGCTGCCAAGCATCAGCACTGAATCGGCAGCATTCATGGTGAGCACCACCGGCACTGAAGTGATCACGTTGCGGAACAGGTATTTGCGCATGATCCAAACCGGCCCAGCCCCCAGGCTCTGAGCGGCTTCCACGAATAGCTCCGCTTTGACTGAAGCCGTTTGGTTGCGGACCACGCGGAAGTACTGCGGCACGTAGACGAAGCACAAGGCAGCTGCAGCGTTGAGCAGGCCCTGCCCTAACAGGAAGGCCATCACAACGGCCAGCAGCACCACCGGCAGGGAATAAACGGTGTCCATCAGCAGCACCAACGCCCGATCAACAGGGCCTCCGAAATAACCGCTGAGCATTCCCAGCGGGACTCCAACGAGCAGGGCCAAGGTCAACGCCAAAACCACCACCTTGAGGGCTACACCAGCTCCCGCGATGGTGCGAGCACACACGTCTTGGCCCAAACGGTTGGTCCCGCACCAGTGATCCAGGGACGGAGGCGCATTAATTTCGTTCTCAAGGCCTGTGTTGACATCAGGCAATAGGCCCAAAGCGAACAGCAGCGGGCTGATCAGTGCCATGAGCACATAAAAAATCAACACCCACAAGCCAACGCGGGCCAAGCGAGCCGAGAGGGACCTGGGACGCCAAGTCCAAAAACGCCGCAACCAAGTGGATGCCATGGGACTGTTTCTAAGCCATGCCCCAAAAGCCGGCTAGGCCAAATTCGCGGAATTTCGAAGCAGCACCGCGAAAAGGCCAAAGCCCAAAACCTGCCTGCCTCACACCAGTCTGATGTGCTCTGGCACCGCGGCTTTCCCCACAGAACTCCAACAAAAATTCGCCAATGCAGAAGCAACACCAACAACAGCGAGACATTGACGGAACCAAATGAAAACCTGAAGCTCCCGAACCAAGAGCCTGTGGGGAGACAACTGGCGATTAAATGAAAATCTGCTTAAATCTGGATCAAATTTCCCTGAGCAGATGTCGATGACTCCTACAAGCCGTCTTTCTCGACTGATCCAACTGCAACTTCGCAGTAGCCATGGTGCTCAGAACACCAACGATGGCTTCACTCTGGTGGAACTGATGGTGACCATCGTGATCGTGGGGATCCTCAGTGCCGTAGCTCTGCCTAATTTCCTCAATCAATCCGACAAGGCCAAAGCAAGTGAGGCCAAGCAAACGATTGCATCAAGCCTGAAGCAAGCACAAGCTCAGTTTGTCGAAGACGGCACGTCGCCGAAAACCGTTGCCACAGACATGAACCAGCGGTATGGAACTCCAACGAATGGAGCCACCCTCTTCAATTACACCGGCGCCTGGAGCAGCCCGGTTTACACCATCACGGCTACAGGAAACTCCAATGATGCTGGACTGACCAACAAGGTGATGAAGGGCTGCGCGAACTTCACCACTGGCAAGGTCGACATGCAGTCGGTGCTCGATGACAGCACCGCTCCAAATTGCAGCTAACCCAGCGTCTCTGCTGCTTCGCAACCCTTACCAACTGAGGTGACCCCCCGCGCAACCGCCACATCAATGGTTCATTCCGGGTTCACCTTGACGGAACTGACCATTGCTGTGGCCATCGTTGGCATTCTCTCGACGCTCGGTCTACCCAATTACCTCAATGCTGTGCATCGCGCTCGCCAAAGTGATGCCTCCAGCCAGATCATGACAATCCTGACCAGCATTCAGGCCTACCAGGAAGAGTTTCTTGAAAACCCAGGGAGTTGGGATGACATCGCTCTGATCAAACCCGTGATGACTGAGGCGGGCATTGCCTCAGGTCCTTTGGTGACTCCCATTGCCACACCTAATGGCGGCCACTACATGATCTCCTTCAGCAACTCGGGAGACATCGCCACAGCCATAGCCACCAAAACAGGCTCAACCAATTGGGGAATCAGCGCCTGCCTAAACACCACAACCGGAATTTCTGATCTTCAGCGCTCTCAACCGGGCGAATCCAATCAGTTGGCGAGCTGCGAATGAAATGAAACGCGGCACCATCTCCAGGCATAGACAACGCCAACCAAAGACTGATGCCGGGATGGCCATGGGGATGGCGCTGACGAGCGGCTTTGTATTGCTGCTGGCCACCAGCGGGCTCGTAGCCAAACAAATGATGAGTCGTCGTGTTGGCACATCCGAGGGATATCAACAGCTAGCAGAACTCGCTGCCAGCAATGGAATGAACAGGATCCTTGCGGCTCTCAACGACAAGGACACCAACATCTCTCACTTTTGGAAGCTGAGCCAAAGCGATCCAAACGCGCCAATTGGCACACCGCTGCAGCAATGGGATCTCACCGGGAGCCAATTGCGTAAAGCAATGGCTCAGCCTTGTGCTGACAATTCCAGCAGCGGAAGTACTCCAAATGTGCTGTTTGGTGGCGACCTGAGTAACGGCTACAACCTAAAAGACGATGGCCGCCAAGAGCCAGTCCAAATCAGTTACGGCCTGCGCTCTTACAACTACTCAGCCGGTGATCGCAAAGCGATCGTTGCAGTGGAGGGTTATGCCACTGCCGGTAGTAGCGATAACGCCAAGGTCTTGGGACGCTCTCTTTTGACCCGAGTGCTTGCCTTACAGGATCACCACAACAGCCATGACGACTGGGGCGTGATCGCCGCACGTTCGATGCAACTCGGGCCAAGCGAAGTGTTTGGCGAAGGACGCGTTCTGTGGATGCTGAACCAACAACAAGCGGACAACGCCATTGAGAAAACCGCCTGCAACAACGCTGATCTGGCAGGAGAACTTGGAATTGATAGCCCCAGCACTGCAAGCAGAGTGTGGTTGTTATCAAGCACAACCGCTGCTGATCTGGAATTCCCAAGCGCTGAGATCTTTGATCAGCAAACAAGCTTTGATCGAATCGATGGCAACCCCAATTCAGAGCGTCGGCTCTGGTCGATCGACGACAATCGCAGTTTGATGTGCGATGGCAGCCTGCCACCAAGCGGCTCCAGCGGCGACGCCATCTGCACCCGAAGTGAATCGGGAAGTGACTGGGTTTCGTTCGATAGCGATGCGACTGTGCAACGTGCCGGAGGGCTTGTCAAAAAAATCACGCTTCATAGCGAAGACATCTGCAAAAGCACTCCCAGCCAAGCGTGCTCCCTCTTGATTGAGAGCATCCAACTCAATAGCGGCGCGAGCCTCAGCGTGGAGACCAGCAGTGCAAATGGGGAACGCCCTGTTGTTCTGAGGATGCTGCAGCCGCACGACTCCATTGAGCTGAAGTCAGGCCAGCTCTGCCAAGCCGACTACCGACAACAACAATCCAATCCATTGCCCTGTCAAAGCGCCAATCAGAGCACGGCTAGCAACCTTGTGATTCTGGCAACAGGCGGCAGTAAAACAAATTCCTGTATCGCTAGCGGGCAACGCCTCAAATTTGGAGACAAGGCACTGGAATCAGCCTTGGTGCTCATGCCTCAAGGCACGGTCGCGGTGGAACAGCCCGCCACCATGCGAGGTGTCGTGTGGGCCCACAACATCTGCGCCAATGGGGGCCTGTCGTTAAGCACAACCGAGCCCGATGGCAGATCGGTAATCCAGAGCTTCCAAGACACGTGGTCACCTGATGAGTCGCTGACCTTCGGACGCACAATCACCAGAGCAATCCGCGGAACTGGATTGGACAGGCCGGTGCATTGGTGATGCAACGACACCAAACCAATCGACTACAAAAGCAGCTCATGCCAAGCGGCTTCACGTTGGTGGAATCACTCGTTGCAGGAGTGATTTTATTTCTGCTGATGCTAGGCACCAATCAATTTCTCTTAATGGGAATGGCTAATTCAAGCCGTAGTGGCGAACGGGCGGCGCTGGAGATGGAAATCCTCAATGACATTGAAAAAGCTCAGCAGCTTGATGCCTTGATCAACAACTCAGATGAACTCAAGCCGGAAGCCTGCGCCAGTGATAACGCAGCACAACATCTTGACAACCTGATTAATCAACGAAACCCAGTGCTAAGCACTAACAACTGGAGCAGACAATCAGACAGCAGTGATCCCAACATCCTGGTGTTGACCTATTCCTTTGAGATCCCCAAGCGCAAGGAAACAACCAAGGAATACCGCATCGTTGAGCTACACCCAAGCTTCATAGCGGTGTGTTAAGCATGAACTGCAATCAACCAACACGAGATAATGGCTCCACGCTCACAGAGCTGATCATTGCGATCTCCCTTGTCAGTATTGGCATGGCAGCATTTCTACCAAGAATCCAACAACAAATCAGGCAGACTTCGGTTGATAGCTACACCAGCAAGATTGAATCAGGCATCATCCAAATGAAAGCCAATATGGGTAACCGTCAAAGCAGCTGCCGCATCCAATTACCAGCGGGTGCTGGTACAGAAACAGAAATCACAGCAAGCGCACTTGAAAGCCTGATCATTGATGACGACCCCCAGGACCCTGATGCGTGGTGCCCATCTGCCAGCGAGGACATCAAAGGGCTCAACATCAAACGAACACAAACTCGATTCCTCAACATCAAAAACAGCCTCTCGCAGCATGAATACAACGACATCAGGCTGCTGATTACTCCTAAGGAAATCTCGATGAACACGATTGGAGGTGTCACAGCTCCAGAGGCCAGCTTTGATCCAACCCCCCTCACGATCCGGATCCGATCAAGGGGGTTAGTTGCCAACAATCAAGGGCTAGAGCGCTGCCTTCAGTTAGAAGTCATCACCGGAACATTGATTCGTGGCACATGGCAAGGCAATGACTTCATCACTGGTCAATGCACACAAAGTTGAGCTGATGACATTCCCCACCCATCGACTCAAAGCAAACATGCCTGGCGCACCTAGAGAGTCAACATGCCAAGGCTTCACATTGACCGAGGCGATGGTTGCTGCTGTCACCACCTTCGTCATCGCGGGTGGTGCGGCCGTGGGAATGCGCAGCCTCAACTCGGCGATTCGGGCCAATGCTGATCTCTCGGGATTGCGTAGCAATGCCATCACCGGAACTCGGCTCTTGCGCACAGAAGTGCAGCGCAGCCAGCACCTCATCGTGAAGGGAGGAACCCACAGCAAACAGCGGGAATACACCGACATCAACAGCCCAGACCATCCGGAATACAAAACCTCGATTGATACCTGCCAAGGCCTGGAGCCAGACAGCGTTTTCAACCCATTCTTTGGCCTCAAGATGGCCGAACTGAATACTCCAGTGATCTATGGGCTAGGCATCGCCAACAGCGGCATGAACTATGCACTCATTCGCTGCGGCCCACCGCTTAAAGCCGATGGTTACTACGAAACCCAAACAGCGATTCGCTCAACGGTATTCGAAGGAATTGGCACCATCTGCGATACCAACAGCGAGAGCTGCCATGCAGCACAAAGCAAACAAGCGCGCCAAGTCAAAGTTGCTCAGATCGCTACAAGCTTGAACACAACGCTGAATCCAGACAACACCTCAGGCGTGCGTTCCTCCTTCGAGCCTGCCTTCGCCATTCAGACCGATGAGAGCCGCAAGCTGCTGAAAATCGTTGACCCGACTCCAGACGCTGATGCCATTCAGCACAGCTATCTGCAGAATCCCAGTGCCAAAGGAGGGCGTCAGGTCGACCTTGATCTGACCGCCTATGCCCGCGCCGAAAAATCGTCACAGGTCGATGCGGCGCCTGCCTTACCCAGTGGAGACAATTCCGATGCGATCAACCGCTGTGAAGGCAGCAATTGCAGTTTTTACGGCATCCCTGTTAATAGCGACTCCGTTCAGCTGGTAGTCAGTGGATCAGGATCCATGAGCGAATGCATCGCTTGGGGAAACACCAGAGCAAGCCGCAGCCGAGTCTTCTTCAACGGCGTCAGCTACTTCGAAACACGCCGGAGCTGCCTTGCCACGCGGATGGACTCGCTGCAAAGCGAACTACGCAACCTGGTGAATTCACTGCCCAGTACAACCAGCCTGAGCCTGCAGGTCTTCAGCTCACCAGGCCAGCTCAATCACCGCAACTGGCAGCAGGGTGAGCTTTTGGCACTAACGCCGAGCAGCCGGAACAGCGCCTTGGCGTTTATTAATTCGCTCTCCAACGGCCCTGTAACGCAATGGGGGGAGAACGATCCCTGGGATGCCCTCGATCGCGCCTTTGAGAACGATTCAGCTAGCACCCTCTACTTCCTCAACGGCAATCAGCCCAATAGCGATCCCAATGGCGGTTCCTGGAGCAGCCAAGATGATCAAGCCACGGCAAATCGCTATGCAGGCATCAACAACAGCCGCAAGACCCAGCTGGCTGTGAACACCGTGTCAGTCGGGCTG
>WTGE01000021.1 GCA_011525445.1 Synechococcus sp. CO36386bin_37 | reverse complement strand
ATGCGAATCAGTTCGGCACCTTTCTCATAAATCGTTGTTGTATAAAAATTATCAATCGCTTGATAAGCATCAGGTTTCACAGGATGGGCTGTTGGCCCAGCATCTTCTCGGAATTGAGTATTGCGAAGCATGGCTGCGTCCTCAATCCGCTTTAAAGCCTCGGAATGAAGATCAGCAGTGAAGCATTGATCGCGAAAAACTGTTAGCCCCTCCTTCAAAGACAGTTGAAACCAATCACGACAAGTGATTCGATTTCCTGACCAATTATGAAAATACTCATGAGCGACAACACTCTCGATCCGCTCAAGTTCTGCATCTGAGGCTGTTTCTGCATCAGCAAGAACGAGTTTGGAATTAAAAATATTGAGGCTCTTATTTTCCATCGCGCCCATATTGAAGTGACGCACTGCAACAGTGTTGAATTCATCAAGGTCGTATTCCAAGCCATACACCCGCTCATCCCAGGCCATCGAACGTTTAAGAGATCCCATCGCATGCGCGGTCAAAGACTCATCTCCGGGCTCAACGTGAAGCCTCAGGGTCACATTCCGTCCAGAACGGGTCACAAACCGATCGCGGACCTCGTTGAGATCGCCAGCTACCAAAGCAAACAAATAAGAGGGCTTGAGGGAGGGGTCTTCCCAAACCACTTCGTGGCGATGTGGATCTCCCACCAGGGGGCCAGCGCTGACAGCATTGCCATTCGAGAGCAACACGGGATAACGCCTGCGGTCTGCCTCGATCCGCACCCTGAACCGACTGAGCAGATCGGGACGATCAGGGTGGTAGGTGATGCGTCTGAATCCCTCTGCTTCACACTGGGTAGTCAACATCCCACCACTGGCATAGAGCCCCTCAAGGGACGTATTGGCGTGGGGATCAATTTTGCAAACCGTCGTCAGCTGGCAAGACACCGTTGGAAGTCGGTGGATCACCAGCCGTTCAGCATCAACGGTGTACTCCGATGTCTGAAGAGGCCGCTGATCGATCGCGATGGCGACAAGTTCGAGATCCACTCCATGAAGTTCCAGGCTTTGGGGCTCCGGTCCCAACATCGGAACCAATTCCATGGTGCAGCTGATTTCCACGTAGTCGGAATGAATCACCACATCCATTGCGATGAATGGGATCCGACAGGCAAAGGGCTTGTAATCCTTCAGCCGAATCGTCGGAGCAGCCATCGAGTCAGAAGCCATGACAAGAAGTGTCTACGTTGATCTTGGCGGGTCAACATTTCAAGCGGGGAAAGACAAAGCCATAGGCCAGTCTTTCCAATGTCAAACCATGCCCCTTGAGCTACTGAGATGCCTTTTGTTTTTTCAAGGCTTCTTCCACCTTGGTTTTCACATCCGCAGGCACTTTGTCTGGACAGAACTGAAGCGCGCCGGTGATGATTTGAAATTCGGCACCAGCGAAGAGTTGCTCATTGGTCAACTTCTTGGTCCCAGTTGAAGCAACCCTGCCACCATGACGACCATTCAGAAGCTGAACGTAGGTTGCAGCGGCAATGCCAACGGCTTTTGGAAACTCAACACCAGCTGTTCGGGCATTGCAGACATAGGAGGACCCCATGCCGCGATACAGAAAAACATCTTTATCGCTGGCTGGAGACGCTGATGCACTACCGGACGTTTGAGCCATTGCAGCAGGAGCTACGAAGCAGAACGGGAGAAGAAGCAATCGTGCCGACAGAGCAGAACGGAGTCGGTGGAAGGGACGCAATGGTTCAAACCGGAATACGACGCCATGCTGCCGCATCTTCACCACTTAGGGCTAGTGAATGAATGTCCAAATTTGACCCCAATGAGGTCGATGGAAGTTCCTTACAGGGAAATCGGAGCTGAAGCATCCTCCATCCGCGTCTCATGGTGATGTTCGACGATCTCAAGTTTGTTGTTTTGCCAGCTGTAAATGGCTCGCGATCTGTAACGATCCTGGTCAATTAAGCGGGTGTACTCCTGAACATCCCAATCTCCATAATGTGACTCAAAGACCATTTCATGCTCATCAACCTGGCGAATTCGAGTGCGATGAGGCGTGGGCTCCAGATACGCACGATTGCGTTTCAGTTGATGTCCTAACAACGTTGCTTCCATCACACCCGATCGCTCATAGCTTGGTTTTTTCTCGAAAAAATCGGTGTCGCATTCTGGCCACCAGCTGAATCGGTAACGAGGCTCTCCCACCTGAAATTCCGCAAAAATCTCAACCCGGATCATCATGTCCAGGAAAAAAACTTCTTCATCACCGAATAAGTACTGACGCCTTGACCGCCAAAGACCGAGGTTGCGGGCAAACCAGCGCCTGAGGTTGCCATCAAGATGAAATCGCTCTGAAACTGGAGCCTCTCCGTTTGGCGGGTTTGAGCCTCGTTGTTCAAGCGGCAGAAGAGGCATGCCGTCTCCGGGGTGACAACAGAGTGTTCCTCTTCTTCATAGCGGATCTGCGCATCAGGGCAAAAACCCATAAGGTAAGCCTCAACATTGCGTGCTCCCTGGGTGGAAGGGATTGATCGCAATCCGCGCCAACAACTGAATTTGCTCCTCGTGGCTGGACGCCACCACCTGTCCAGCCACGACATTCGCCAGTTGGTGGAATTTCTCAAAAACGAAGATTGCGGATTCGATGTAAGTCTGCAAATCTCAGATCCCACCCAACAACCGGAATTGTTGGAACTTCACCGGTTAGTTGTCACCCCTTCATTGGTCAAGTTGCAGCCGCAACCGAAACAGGTTTTTGCTGGCAGCAGCATTTTTCAACAACTTCTGGGTTGGTTGCCTCGCTGGCAACAGGATGAAGTGGTGAGTGGCCTGGGATTAAGTCTCAAACCGACTGAACTTGATGGCAGCCGCACTCAACGGGAGCTTCAGCTCGAAGATCAATTGCTGGTGCTGCGTCAGGAAAACGAGACATTGATTGATCGTTTGGAGGCCCAGGAGCGATTGCTGCGGATGGTGGCTCATGAGCTGCGAACACCGCTGACAGCAGCAACCCTTGCAGTTCAGAGTCAGCAACTCGGACAAATTGATATCCATCGGTTTAGGGACGTCCTCAAAAGACGCCTCGAGGAAATCGCCTTGCTTTCTAAAGATCTTCTGGAGGTGGGAAGCACCCGTTGGGAAGCCCTATTTAACCCGCAACGCCTCGATCTCACCAGCGTCGCAGCCGAGGCGATTCTCGAGCTTGAGAAACTCTGGCTGGGGAGGGATGTGACCATTCATACAGATATTCCCGCAGATCTTCCGAAAGTCTTTGCTGATCAGCGCAGGATGCGCCAAGTTCTTCTCAATTTGCTCGAAAACGCGCTGAAGTACACCCCCAATGGAGGTCTGATCTCTCTCTCCATGCTTCATCGGACCAGTCAATGGGTTCAGGTCAGCATTACTGACAGCGGTCCAGGCATTCCCGAAGAGGAGCAACAACGCATTTTCCTTGACAGGGTAAGGCTCCCTCAAACCTCAGCCGGAGCCTCAGGCTTCGGAGTTGGATTGTCGGTATGCAGACGAATTGTTGAGGTGCACGGAGGCAGGATCTGGGTGATCTCTGAACCCGATAAGGGTGCCTGCTTCGCATTCAACGTACCCGTTTGGCAGGGGCAGGGACAAGAGAAGGAAAACGTCGCCTTGACGGAGGGTCAGGCTGACCCCTAACTTCGTTTGGTGATCGGGATTACAGACCGAGATCACGGCCTCGCCCCCATCGTCTAGAGGCCTAGGACACCTCCCTTTCACGGAGGCGACAGGGGTTCGAATCCCCTTGGGGGTATGAATTCAATTTGAAACTGAGATTCCGAAAGGGATTTGAAAAGGAAATTTGAACCTGAAGTTTCAGGATGAACAATTGGTCTTAAGACAGGAAGATATTATTTTGTTGTTTGACTTGAATGAATAGTTTCGGTTCATGAATCCAAGGTTGCCCGGCGCCGGGCCTCCGCTTCCACAGCTTTGAGATTGGTGGTGAGATCCTCACGTAGACGTTGCTCAATCAGTCCAATGGGCATGCCCAAACAACCTTGAACAGTGAGTTCGTAGAAGAGGGCCGTGCCCTCAGGCATGGTTCGAAGACGCCACATCCCTTCAAAGCGCCTGAAATCTCCCTTCATCATTCTGAACCTCAAGGTGTCATCAGCACAAAATTCTTCAAGCTCCAATTCAACGGAAGCTGAAAATTTCATTCCCAGAAATTGCTGACATCCCTCCTGTTGCAAATTCACCTTATTGCCATTCCGAGACAACAAACGACTGCTGGCAAGATTCGGGATGAAGACACTGAGCTGGTCATAATCCGTTAAGACAGACCAAATTCTTGAAGCAGAAATCGGGGTTAACAGCTGAGCAGCAAGGCGGCGAACCCCATCTGGCATCCTTTCAACGGTTTGCTCAATCGGATGGTGGTGCGATGCCATCGCCCCTTCCTGAATCTGCCTTCCTCGCTTCAGTTGTGTCAGACCACTGAAAGTTGCCAAACCGATCCGCTTCTTCCTTTAAGGCCAACGTTGCTGACTCTAAGGAAGAAAAGCCGATTCAGCTCAATCCGATCAATAAGTCAGTGGTGACGCTTATAGTCGCGCCGTTGATAGGACGTTAATCAATGCGAGTAAACGCGACTGCGCAGTCAACCTCAGATGAGCGGACATTCACCATTGTCTTCACTGGCCTTGCTGGGCGTCGCATCGAGTTCTCTCGCATGAACGTTCCCTACAGCCGTCTTCAGGACACAATGAGCACGCTCCTGTCCCAGGGAGCACGTATTCAGTCCGTCAGCCCTACTGGCTCGGAGCCGGTCGCCGCTTCCTCCCCACCTGCACCTTCCGCACCCGCACCCGTGACATCCTCCAAGCCCAAGCCAGCTGCGACAGCTGTACCGGTGAATCTGTACAAGCCCAAATCCCCTTTCATCGGGACGGTCACCGAAAATTATTCGCTCCTCAAAGACGGTGCCATCGGTCGTGTCCAGCACATCACTTTTGATCTGAGTGGTGGAGATCCCCATCTGGAGTACGTCGAAGGCCAGAGCATTGGGATCGTGCCTGCAGGTGAAGACGCGAAAGGTAAACCTCACAAGCTTCGTTTGTATTCGATCGCCAGCACACGACATGGCGACAATCTCGAGGGAAACACCGTTTCTCTTTGCGTCCGACAGCTGCAATACGAAAAAGACGGCGAAACCATCAACGGTGTCTGCTCGACTTACCTGTGTGATGTCGAGCCTGGTACCAAGGTCAAGATCACAGGGCCTGTCGGCAAGGAGATGCTGCTCCCGGAGGATGAGGACGCCAACGTGATCATGCTGGCCACCGGAACTGGCATCGCTCCCATGCGCACCTACATCCGTCGCATGTTTGAGCCCAGTGAAAGAGAAAAAAACGGCTGGAACTTCAGAGGTAAGGCCTGGCTGTTCATGGGAGCACCCAAAACAGCCAATTTGCTCTACGACGAGGACTTCCTCCACTACGAGCGGGAATATCCCGATCATTTCCGCTATACCAAAGCCATTAGTCGCGAGCAGCAAAACCCCAAGGGGGGACGAATGTACATCCAGGACCGGGTTTTAGAGCATGCTGAAGAAATCTTTTCGATGATCGAGGATCCAAAAACTCACGTCTACATGTGTGGACTTCGAGGCATGGAACCCGGCATCGATGAAGCGATGTCTGCTGCTGCTGCTGCCAAAGGCCTCGACTGGTCTGAACTTCGACCAGTGCTTAAAAAGGCTCACCGCTGGCATGTTGAAACCTATTAAATCTGCATTGCAATTCTTTAGTTTCACAGCAAATCAGCCCGCTTTGTCGGGCTTTTTTCATGATGAATCCCGTTTTTTTTCAGGAGACAGCCACAAAAGAGGGCTAGGTCGATCAATTGCGCTGTCCGATTGAAAAATCCTGGTTAAACCTCCCTAAGAGGTGCTGGATCTATGACCGAAACGATCACGAACCCGTTGAGGGTTGGCCTGAGACAGGAGCGAGTCATCGCTCCTCAGTGCCTGGTGATTTTCGGAGCAAGTGGCGACCTGACTCATCGAAAGTTGGTTCCAGCGTTATTCGAACTGTTTCAGCAACGACGGCTTCCAACCGAATTTGCTCTCCTGGGCTGCGCCAGAAGACCTTGGAGTGATGAAGAATTCCGCAGCAAAATGGCTGCTGCGATGGGGGATAAGGTTCGCGACCATCCAGAAGCTTGGAGCCAGTTCGCCGCAGGGATGTTTTATGAACCGGTCGACCTGCAGAAACCGGAAGACGTCGTGAAGCTCGGTGATCGACTCCAGGAGATCGATCGATTACGAGCCACAAGAAGCAACCGAACCTTCTACCTCTCTGTATCACCCAAGTTTTACGCAAGCGGCTGCCGAGCCCTTGCCGACGCAGGCCTGCTCAAGGATCCTCAACGCAGCCGTGTCGTCATTGAAAAACCATTTGGACGCGATTACGGCAGCGCCCAATCATTGAACCGAGTGGTTCAATCGTGCGGGCAAGAAAACCAAATCTTCCGCATCGACCACTACCTCGGGAAGGAAACAGTTCAAAACATCATGGTGCTGCGTTTTGCCAACACCATCTTCGAACCAATCTGGAATCGCAACTACATCTCAAGTGTTCAGATCACTGCATCCGAAACCGTGGGGGTTGAGGAAAGAGCCGGTTACTACGAAACCTCCGGCGCACTGCGAGACATGGTTCAAAATCACCTCACCCAAATGTTGGCGATCACAGCGATGGAAACGCCTGGACGATTTGATCCAGAGGCCATCCGCAGTGAAAAAGCCAAGGTTCTGCAGGCAGCGCATCTCGCCGATGAACTGGAGCCTTGGAATTGCTGCATTCGTGGTCAGTACGGACCTGGAGGGAGTGATGGAGCTCCTTTAAGCGGTTACCGCCAAGAACCGGGTGTCGACCCCCAAAGCACAACGGAAACCTATGTCGCCATGAAATTGTTTATCGACAATTGGCGATGGCAAGGCGTTCCCTTTTATGTGCGAACTGGCAAACGCTTAGCCAAGCGTCTCAGCGAAGTGGTACTCACGTTCCGTGAAGCACCGGTCCATCTGTTCGATGCGGCCGGTGGC
>WTGE01000256.1 GCA_011525445.1 Synechococcus sp. CO36386bin_37 | reverse complement strand
GGGTGGGCACAATCCAGCAGCTCAAAATCTCCATTGCGAAGCGCTGGAAGCAGCTTGCGGCAAGTGAGCATGCGACGGTGCCAATTGAGAAGAGAGCCCGGAAGTTGCTTCTGAACCTCCACATTCACGACTCGATAGTCGTATCCGGGAGCCGTAATCGGTGGCAAAACCAACAGAGGATCGGGCGCCGTTGAAAAACCTCCATTCCGTCCTGGAGTCCATGCCATCGGGGTGCGATTGGGGTCGCGGTCACGCAATCCAGGCCAATCTCCCATCCCTAACTCATCCCCGTAGTAAAGACAGGGAAGTCCTGGAAGGCTGTAGAGCAGAGCATGCATCACCCGGTTCGAACCCGGATCACCATTCAGGAGTGGTGCCAGACGCCGGTTAATCCCCCAGTTCAGCCAATGGCCTTGTCCTTGATGCAATCCGGCTCGAATCGTTTGGATCACATCCTCTGGAACCAGATGGCCATCCCCCAGCCAAAGCTCATCGTGATTACGTAGAGGCAGGGCCCACCGACAGCCGCTCACAGCGTTCTGAGCTTCCTGCAAGCACTGGCGCAAGGCTTCAACAGTGCCGCTGGCTATTGCGGCAAAGAGGTGAGCTGTCAGAACGAAGTTAAACGCACCGTGCAGTTCGTCATCCGCCAGGTAAGGAGCCGCCTCCTGCACCGGTTGAATCGCTTCAGCGAGCAGCAAGACATCTTTGCCGTAGCGATCCACCCGGGCGCGTAAACGCTTCAGAAATGCATGGGTTTCAGGCAAACCTTCACAACGCGAGCCCTCGGCTTCACAAAGGAATGGAACCGCATCGAGACGAAACCCATCCACACCTCGCTCAATCCAAAAATCGACTACATCGAGCATTTCCTCCTGCACCAGAGGGCTGTCGTAATTGAGATCTGGCTGATGGCGCAAAAAACGGTGGAGATAGTACTGCTGAGCAACCGCATCCCACTCCCAGTTCGATGACTCAAAATGTCGAAAAAGAACAGGCGCCTCCGCATAGCGCTTGGGGTCATCGCTCCACACGTAGACATCCCGCTCGGGGCTTCCTTTGGGTGCCCAGCGCGCACGCTGAAACCAAGGGTGCAAGGTGCTTGTGTGATTCAGCACCAGGTCGAGCACAACCTTGATGCCATGCGAGTGGGCCGCAACGAGAACGCGATGAAATGCCGCCAAATCACCCAATTCAGGATGAATGGATTTGAAGTCGGTGATGTCGTAACCGCCGTCCTGGAGGGGAGACGGATAGATGGGTGTCAGCCAAATAGCCTCGACGCCTAGCCAGCGCAGATAAGGAAGGCGATTGGCCAGACCTTGCAAATCACCAGTGCCATCTCCATTGCCATCATTAAAGCTGCGCACAATCAGCTGATAGATGACAGCGCCGTTCCACCACGGCTGCTCCTTGGTCATCACGCCAGCGCCATTCCTTCTTGTCCTAACCCTGATCGGCAGCGGCGTCATCCCCTCTTGTGAGATCCACCAATCAGGACTGCAAACATGACCTCAGACCCGCAACCATCTTTTGGTTTGCTCCAGTGCTGTTGAGACGATTTCAGCAGCGGATTTAAAGGTTCTGCGCTCCCAATGGTCTGCAAGCTGGCTGGTTCAGGCGCTTAGTGCGTTAAGCCAGAAGAATGAGGACGAAAACATTAAAGACCAATCAGCTCAAGGGACTGGTCAGTTGTTCCAAACACCCTATCTTTCGCCAAGCACAAGATGAGCTGCATGCGAAGCGTTATTGCTGCTGCCTTAACTCTCACGGTTTTGATGCCCCACCAAGCAGTGGCGGCATCAATCACCGTGATGCCAGGGGACACCATTTCCGACATTGCTGATCGCTATGGCGTTTCAGGGAGACGGTTGATGCAAGTGAATGGAATCGATAATCCTGACCACATCGAAGTCGGCCAAACCTTGCGTTTGCCAAGCGGTGCCAAGGGATTTGTGAGCGCAGGCCAGGGACGCCACACCGTTCAACAGGGCGACACCCTTGGAGACATTGCGGCTCGCTACCAAGTCAGCGAACGAGATCTCATGGTCATCAACAATCTTCCAAAGGCTGATCATGTTGAAGTTGGGCAAAGATTGAAATTGCCTACAACAGCCGTTCTGCCTCAACCGAAGCCAGTCGCTCAGTTCCAACCAACACCCATCAAAGCCAATCCCAACGCCACCTTTCACACAGTGGCAAGGGGTCAAACTCTGACCCAAATTGCCCAGGCCTACCAGGTTCCAGTCGCTTCGCTGATAGACCTCAACACCATCAATGATCCCGATACGGTTGCCGTGGGAACCAAACTAATGTTGAGGGAGAGCAGCCGCACTGAAAACGCTCCATCGGTCAGTTCGGAGACGGCGAAACCAGTTATCACAGCGAAGGCCAGCAAACCCGTCCAGTCGATCTCGACAAAGACGAACGCATCCAAGGTGGCAGACGCTCAAACGTCTTCATCCAAAACTGCACCAACCAACAGTGCTGCAACAAAATCCGTTGAAGCCAAACCTGCGGCTTGGCGGACCTACGGCCCTCTCCAAGTGGATTGGAGCAACTGGCAATCGATGGGCGGCAGCATGGTTGCTCCAACCCTCAATAGCGAAGGCAAACCGCTCTATATCGCAGTGAACTGTTCTGCCCAAAAGATTAATGTCACCAGTTCAGATGGCGCATGGAAAAGCTGGATTGCTCCTCAGACCCATTTCGAAAAGGATCTTGTTTCAGATCGATGCAAACCCGCGTAAATCAAGAGATTGGTCAAGCGGCGTAATACAGGGGCCAGGGGCTCTGTAGAAATTGTCTGCCGCTCTCGCGTAAAAACAACCGCTGGGCTCCGTCATTGCTCTCATGAATAAGCTCTTCCTGCACAAGCCTGCGTGCGAGCCAACCCCAGCGTTCTTCGCTGCCATCAATTTGCTTGAGCTGCTCGATCAAACTGCGTAAATCCGCTCCACGGCCGTCAGCAATCACTTCCAACAATTCCTGAGCCCGTTCAGACCAATCCTTGGCATCCCATTCAGCAAGACAGCGATCACAACGACCACACGGAGCTGTGAGCTCACCCACAGAGAGCAAAAGCGCTTGCTCTCGGCAAATTTCTCCCTCAGCAATAGCCTCCATTCTGCGCAACTGCTGTTGAGCGAGCTCCAAGCGCCAGATCTCGTCATCGGAGGCCTGCTTTGCTGATTGACGGCGCAACGACGACTGCATGGCCCAACCGAGGCTCGTACGATCCCCTGGGGAAAAAAGAACAAGGCAAAGGGCGGGTTTGCCATCGCGTCCAGCACGTCCAGACTCTTGGAGGTAGCCCTCAGGAGTTGCAGGCAGATTCAAATGCAGGACCAAACCCACATCCGAACGGTCCACACCCATCCCAAAGGCGACTGTCGCGACGAGTACGGGCCTTTCCGCATCCAAAAAATGACGCAAAGCCTCTTCGCGACGCTCCAATTCCAAGCCCGCGTGATAGGTGATGGCTTCAATCCCTTTGGATTGCAATCGTTCTGCCCAGTCTTCAACCGAACGACGGGTGCGGGCATAAATCAATGAAGCTCCTCGCGATGCCTGCAAGGCATCCAGAACTTGCGGCAGCGGATCAACGGGGCGCCGACGCATGATGTAGTGAAGATTGGAACGTTGCGCTGATGACACCTGGATCAACGGTCGACTCAGCCCAAGCAAGCGAAGGATGTCGGCGCGCACCCTAGGAGCTGCCGTAGCACTTAATGCCACAAGGGGAACACCGGGACAAAGGGCTCGAAGCTGCCCAAGACGTCGATAGTCAGGCCGAAAGTCGTGCCCCCATGCACTAATGCAATGGGCCTCATCAACCGCTAAGGCAACGAGCTGCCCCTCTCTCGCGTACTCAGCGAGAATGTCTCGCGCCGCCTCGCCCTGAAGGCGCTCTGGAGCCAGGTAAAGAAGACGCAAACTGCCCGAAGACAACTGCTGCTGAATAAGACGTCGTTGATCGGATTGAATGCCCCGGTGCAAACAAGCAGCAGCGATTCCTCTCTGCCGCAAATGCAACACCTGATCATCCATTAAGGCCACAAGGGGAGAAATCACAACGACCAACCCTTGCCTCACCAAGGCAGGCAACTGAAAACACAGGGATTTCCCGCCCCCTGTGGGCAGAACAGCAAGACAGTCACGACCGTTGAGCAAAGCTTCAATGACGGGACGCTGCCCTGGACGAAAAGAATCCCAACCGAAATGGATGTGGAGAGCCTCCAGGAGTGGATCAAACACTCACCCACGCACCACCAATAGTGTCGCAATTTTAACTAACACCACATCTAGGGAGACAAGGGGGGATCCAGTTGATCAGGAGCCTCCTCAACCAGTTGCAGTCTCACCCGCTTGCCACCGGCCAATTCACCTAACGACACTCGCATCGTGGACCCACTCAATGTCTGTAACGCTGTTAACACATCTCGCAGATACGGGGTGCTGCTCCCGCTTTCAACCCAAAGACGTTCATGAAGGCCTCCGAGACGTCGCCAGGAAGTATGCAATTTGAGAACAGCCGCCTCCAAGGTCTGGGCCTGGCCAACGGCATCGGCGAGCAAGCCAAGAGCATCAAGGCGTTGAGCTTCCTGCATGGCTTTTTCCAGGTTCAATTCACCCTGCTGAAAAGCTCGAACGGCCACTCCTGATTCGGTTGCCTTCGTGATCCAACGTGCCGTGTGGGTGACATCCTTGATGCGATCCAGTTCAGGCTCATCCCGAAGCACCTTGCGAAAATCCTCTTGTTGAAGCTCAGGCAATTTGGAGAGTTCCCTAACCAATGGAGCAACAACCTTGGACGGCAGCAGATTCTCCTGAGCACGTTGACGAATTTCATCCGGAAGCAAAGGACTGGTGGCAGAGGTGAAATCGTCGGTCAGCCGCCTCACTTGCTTGCGGGTGATCTCCTGTCCTTCGTTGGCCGCCTCTGCGATCATCACCCGGACTTCAGGTGCTGCCTGCGACGTCTCAAGAAAAGCGCGCTTGGAAAATTGATTCACACTGGACTGCTCGAGCAGCCCCTCACCAATCATTTCCTCTGCTGATTCGGCCAACTGAATCAACCCATAAGCCCGCGTCTTGCTGATTTCACGTTCCCGAAGCCACTGCAAGAAACCAGCCCCACGCCCCTCTCCACCACGTTTCTCACGATCGCGTACGCACTTCAGGATGCGGCCACGCCAAATTTCGGTCTGCAGATCGAATTTGTCACAAACATCCCAGGCCTGCTCGAGACGGGCCATGAACTCAATCGTGCTGATGTCATCCTGCTCAGGATCAGGGAGGTCGAGGTTGAACGAGGGTGCATCAGGACTCACGCTAGCCAACGGCGATACGGGCAATCAACGATGGATGCTGCCATGCCGATGCATGAACACGACCTTCACATCAAACGACGTTCTGTGACGCTCGGTCGAATTGGAGAGCACGCAGCGATACGCTCTCATTGCATCAACGTTTCTGCGCAGAGATGGCAATTTCCCGAGGAGACAAAGTGCGCATTAAGCGCCCAGAGTCCTATTGGTACAACGACGTCGGTACCGTGGCATCAATCGATACTTCGGGCATTCGTTATCCAGTGGTCGTGCGCTTTGAAAAAGTGAACTACAACGGCATCTCTGGATCAGAGGGCGGAATCAACACGAATAATTTCGCTCAAACCGAACTCGAGCCGGCCTAAGGCTGTTGCCCGAGCTCCCAGAAGTTGAGACGGTTCGTCGTGGACTAGCGAACCGTCTTGACCAATTCGTGATCAACGAGCTTGAAGTCTGCAGGGACAGAGCCATAGCAAGTCCAGGAGGAACAGATTGCTTCCTTTCTGGATTGATCGGCTGCAGGGTCGGTAACTGGAGTCGCAGAGGAAAATACCTCTATTCTGAACTCCACAGACCACAATCCTCTGATCACAAATCCATTGAAGTCAGAGCTGGATATTGGGGTGTTCATTTGCGTATGACTGGCCAGTTTCAATGGATAGAACAGGGCACCTCAGCGTGTAAACACACACGTGTCCGGTTATGGAATTCGCAAGGTCAGGAATTGCGCTTCGTCGATGTCAGAAGTTTTGCAGAAATGTGGTGGGTTCCACCGGGCATAGCCTTAGATTCCATCATCACAGGTTTAAAGAAATTAGGGCCCGAACCCTTCAGTCAAGACTTTAATACTCAGTATTTAAATGACCGATTGAGTGGATCTATACGTTCAATTAAAGCTGCCTTACTTGATCAATCGATCGTCGCAGGAGTTGGAAACATTTATGCAGACGAGAGTTTATTCGCAGCTGGAATCCTCCCTCATACGGCTGCAGGCGACTTGAACCACTCACAGCTCGACAAACTCAGAGAGTGTCTTGTAAAGATCTTAAATCTCAGCATTGGGGCAGGAGGCACAACATTTAGTGACTTTAGAGACCTTGAAGGCGTTAACGGCAATTATGGAGGCCAGGCCGCCGTCTATAGACGAACAGGTCAAGCTTGCTCGCAATGTGGTTCACCAATTAAGCGAAGCAAACTTGCCGGGCGAAGCACACATTGGTGTCCAAGCTGTCAAAAATAAACAATAAACCACTAATAAAAACTCAAGCGTATAGAATTATTAGGAAACCAAGATTCAATACGTATGACATAAAAGTATGACCAACGAAAAATCCTCAACGCTACAAATATAAATTTCAATTCAACCGATGCGATTTATCCTGAGAGCTGAAATGGTGGTGTTTCAATGTCAAAGCAAGAATCAATAAAACCCAATCCAATGTCGCAATATGGATAAATGCAAAATCAAAAATGCTTAAATGAACAAAGACCAGATAATTTAGATCCTGAAAGACGACTCTATGATAAACATCGCAGTTGACATTCAATACTTTAATTTAACAAACCGCTTCAGGGCCTGACTATGAGCCATAGGAAGAGATGGCCACTATCAAATCAATAACCTAAGGGCTAGAGGGGCACAAAAAAAGCCATCCCTCCAAGGGATGGCTTTCTTCGTTTGAAATGTTTTACCTGGCATCGAGCTATTTTCTCAGGGGGCTACCCCCCAAATATCG
>WTGE01000140.1 GCA_011525445.1 Synechococcus sp. CO36386bin_37 | reverse complement strand
GCCAGTCCCTCAGGCGCAAAGTGGGCATTCAGCGAGTGGCTTATAAACCAGGTGCTGGTTTGGATTGGGCAAGACCCAACAGGTGGCAGGAGATGTTACAGATCCAGGCAGATATCATCGGAACAAATACTAAGAAGCGAAAACAACAGAACTTGAAATTACTGGATCGATCTCTAGTGATCCTCAAAGCCCTATTCAAATCGTGATGAATGCGCACTCTCAAAAAAAATTCTTTCTCTATTTCAAGACAAACGGGAAATCCTTGATCTCAGCAGCTTTGGGAACGAACTTGCATTCAAAACCTCCTGGGAACCTTTAGCCAGAGGGGGGACCAACTTCTGCACTCATCGACTGCGAAAGAGAGCATGCCTGATGGGTGACGAGCTTGTATTCACAACAACAGCCGGTGCTTATGTATTTGCATCCATATTTGCTGCTCTTGGAGCAATCTTCTGCATAGTTAGCGCAGCAGGCGGATTCGTTGACATGAGCGGAGTTATGGGGCTTGCATTCTTTGCATTTGGTTTTTGGTATCTGTGGCACCTGCGACAGAAGGAGTGCAAGTTTGATCGATATTCAAGGAAGTTGATACAGGGGGAAAGGTCTTTTGACCTAATCAAAATTGGAGCAATCCAGCTGATACGTGAATATATCCGCGGAAACGAAAGCAATTACTACAGCTATGAGTTGAATCTTGTTTGCCTGAATGGAGAAAGGATTAACATTGTTGATCATGGGGCGTTAAGAAAGCTAAGAGAAGATGCCTTAATTCTGGCCAACTATTTATCTGTGCCAATTTGGGATGCAATCGATTTTCGCCTGCCGGATTCCGACGACTTAGTCGACGGCAAAGTTGAGGTTCTTAGGCAGAACCTTGGTTAAAGAATACGCGATACATTCGCTATTCAATGACTAACAGATTTCGATCAAGCATGTGCGCTCCATGCATGCCGAACTGCGTTTTTCCGCGACTTCACCCTACGCACAAACTTCCTGGAGCCGCGGCTTATTAGCAACATACTTTAGGTCTATCAAATGATTATTTAGCCCACAACAATCACACCAAGCAGCTTACGCAGTGGGCCGTATATCATCCCGTATACAGACCACTTGATTGCCACAGAATTACTGAAGTAAGTCACGTTTTCAGAGGCATCGCAATAGGCATTGACGGCAAAGCTTGCGGCAAGAGTGACTGCAGCAGATGCACTGCCCCAAAGAACTCTGCGACGCCTATCACCATTAGAGAATGTGTCGCTTAGAAAAAAATTGCGCAGCTGAGCTACCATTGATGAAAATTATTTCTGCATAACACATGTTTGATACTGGTTATACCTTTGAACAAGCTGCCGAACTGCTGTCAGCAATCCTTACCGTTGCACCAGATCGAGACGATAAGCATCAGCCTGCCAGACATTTTGCGAAGGGTCTACGCGATCATTTGCTCTCAATGCCAGAGATTGATCTTGACAAACTCCCATGTTCAACGCCAGAAAGATTCACTGAGATTTTCTCAGACGAACACCAACTCCGGCAATCACTGCAACTTTTGATTATCACGCCCTACTTGTCCGGCAAGCTGCATGACGAGGATGTCCAACGAGTTGATCACTATGCTCGCGAAGCAAATCTATCTCCTGGCTCGCTGCAGGATCTCAACAACCTTGCAAATGGCCGCATCAAAAAAGCTTTGATTCATTACAGCCGAAGAGCTGTAAATGAATTCACCCCGGGATCCCCTATTCAAAAACTTAAATCCATTATTAGAGAGATTCACAGTCTTGCTGGCGACAAGCAAAGAGCCGATGTTTACAAGCAACTTTCCAGGCTTGAAACAGGCACACTCGGGAAAACATTATACAACTTTTACACAAATAGAGGGTTTAAGTTTCCAGGCCAGAAAGGCAACCTTGGCGAATCAGCGGTCAAGCACGATTGTGTTCACATTTTATCAGGAACCAACACAGATTATGCCGGGGAAATTGCTGTTTCAGCAATTGAAGCCACGATGGCTAGATCCGAAGTAGGCTGGGAGATGGTCACAGAGGTTTTGGTGGATTTTCATCTAGGCATTGCATGGACTTTGCCTGGTGGTATCAAAGCAGAGTCGATGAATTTCCAACCTGAACTCTTCACCAGGGGACTTGCTGTTGGTTCAAAAATCAATACAGACTTGATTCATGACTGGAATTTCTGGGATGACGTAGAAACACCCATAAGCACACTTAGAAAGCGTTTTGACATCAACTATGTTGACATCATTGACATGCCTGCTCCTGGAAAAGACCCTGGCGCCAAAACAAGTTATTGGAACATTGGTTAATTGATAATTTCAATCGCTTAGACACCCTTTTCGTGTTGCCTGAAAACAACAGTGATCGCTAGTGCGGCTGGCTCCTTCGCGGGCGTACGGCTGCAATAGATAACCAGCCTTCGCATCCCAGCTTGATTGCGAACAGTCCCTGTTGACCGCCACCCAGTTGTCAGTGAGTCGTTCTGGAAATGAGAGCTGTTTGACTGCGACAGAACAGCCTGTTACGCAACGAATAAACGCAACCCCAGCGATAGTGATCCGCCTTTTTTGGGTGAATTGCTGCTGAAAGCTTGATTGTGTCAGGCGTTATGAGAGCTCAGCAGGAGCTAATCCCGCAGAGAGATTATCGTGTCGTTCAACGAGGGCCTAGACGATGGTGGATGGTGTGGAGGTGCCTATACAACCAACACGTCGAGCATCAAGAACCGGTAAAAGCAGCACTGAAGTTTCAAAGACTGCTTGGTTCCGTACTGGCAAATCAGCGAGAGGGGACCGGCCGCCCCGAAGCAAGTCCTGCCCTCTTGAAATCACCAAGTGGCAGTTCGGCGATTAAGCCCGCCGCTCTCTGGCCCATGCGAGAAGCAATGCCTTTGTTTGGGCGATGCGAATGGCAGCCAGTTGGCGCTGCAAAGTTTGAGAGTTCATCTCAGTCATGAGTAAGGCTCCAGAGGCTGTAATCACTACGGCTCAACGGCAGCCTTTCCAGCGCTCTGCGCCGGTTGCCGTGAAGCAATAGGCCTGGTCGAACTGGCTGGCTGCTTCGTCAGCTTGAGCAGGAACAGGTGCAGTGACGAGAGTTGCAACGGCGATGGCTGGAGCCAACAGCACAGCGATTCCGCTGAAAGCAACAGCCAGGGTATTGGGGGAGCGGGTCATCGCGTCAGGCGGTTGTGGGATCTCTCCCGGACACCTGCACCATCTCCGCTGATTTTTTGAAGCTCTGGTAACCCCCTGGTCAGCAGTTGGAATAGTTCTGGTGAAAAACAGGTGCCCCCATCGGGAATGGGGTTTGGACATCTTCCATCCACCCCCCAAAGCAGGGGCAGTTAAATGTCATTTTTGGTCAGTTAAAGGCGTCCGCCCTGACAAAGCAGTGCAGCACTGTCCTCATCGGCAGGCTTTAGTTCTGCGCGAATCAGGCAAAGCGACTGCAACGCAGATCGTTAGCTCAAATTCTGCGGACGATGCCGAGAGCAGTCCAGCCAGTAGCCCTATCTCAGCTTCACCACTGCGGTTAAAGGCACAAGCAAAAAGCCGATACGACAGCCAGGCCGATTGCATCACAAAGTCAGCACTCCTCCTTGTAAGGGGGCCGTTTCAAAACCTGTTCCGCATGTCCTCCATCTACTGGCAACTCCATGCGTCAAAGAGTTTCCTTGGGCTGCCACTCGCTAGCCGCTAATGACGAAATTCTTGCTGCGCGACGGAAGCCTGATCGACGTTGATACCGAGGATGCACCAGAAGACGTGTTCAGTTACACCAACTCGGACGGGGTCACGATTCATGCTGCTTTATCTGATGAGACTGAGCTAAAGCTTCTAAAGGACGTGCCTCTACAACTTCTAAGCGTTTCCCAAAGGATGCTGATGAGCGACCTTGCGGCCTGAGCCGAGGCTGGGTTGGTTAGCTGAGCCTGCCGGCAAGATCGGTTGGGGGCCAGCGTTTGTTTAATTCCCGCCAACCGGCATTGAGCCTGGCCCCTCAGGCATGTCGCCATTACGCGCTTCCAACTGCACCAGAGCCATGCCAGCAAGTCCGACAACGAACGTGGCTCCGACCAACCAAAGCACCAACTTCATCAGTCACTCCCACATCACTGTGCAGGTGTAAACGGTGTTTTCGCCACTTGAGTAGTTCGCATGGCAGTTACTGCTGGTCACCTTGGCATCAGCAGGTTTGTTTTTAATCGCTCTCTGATAAGCCTGCCCTTGCTTCCAAATGGATTGCCCCACCCCTGCTCCAGCCATTGCAGGGGTACCAGCAGCGAGGATTAGTGCAGCAAGAAATAACCGCGTCATCGGTTGTTTGGCGTGACTTCTTATTGATAGCAAGCATCAAGGCAAAGCATGCCAACAGACTGTGGCTTATCGAGTCATGAGCCATTACTCCGCCTACTGGACATCGAAAGTACGACCACGGGTGACCATCTCCCGCCATACGTCCCACCGAGTGATTTGAGGCCCTCTCAAAAATGCTCGGCCTCACTGCGGCCATAACGATCCTTGGTGGTTTGACGGATCTCTACCTGTTTGCCCACGAGTGTGAGACGTCGGCAATCCCGTGGAGCTTTTTTTGGGATTGGCCAAGGTGGGCCCTGGGGCCAGCCAGGCAGAGGTCTTGATGGTGACTAGGCGCATCTTGTCGCCAGCGCTCGTGCGGCAGGTGTCGCCATCCCAACACCTCTTGGTCGTGACGTTCGGATCAGCCCAGGCAGAAGATGGCGATAACCAAACGACAAGATGCCAGATCAGCAGGAAGAAAGGCCTCAACAAACGTGGGGATGCATCCTGAAAAAGGGGGCACTAGCGTCATTGCCAAAGCATCCCAAGAGCGCTCGTACCAGCGCTGACAGTCATTGCCGGAAAAACCAAGTCTTTAATTGTGAATCTTCTCGTTGTCTCAGTAGCCGGTCGTTGAGTCGAGTTCAACACGGGGCGTCAATAAAACCAATGCAGTCCAAAGGATCCGAAGAATCACCTGGGGGGGGCAGCGCGTGATAAGCACGCTTTTGACTGCTCCGTCCATTTGTAGACCATTTTTCAGGGCAGCTCCATCGGGCCCCTGAGGAAGGGCGAATAGCGATAAGTTCTCGCCAGCTAGGCAGGGTTGATGCAGATGGAGGTGACAGCTGGGCAGAAAGGCTCATTCAAAGAGAACAACAAACCGACAAAGCCCAAAAGGAAGAAGCGCAACAATAAGAAGAGCGCCAGAGAGCAAAGCCGAGTAGCTCGCTTAGAACTTGAGAGAGACCAGGCCGTTTCCAAGCTCAAAGAGTTAGAAGAACTACTCGAGAAACTGCCCGAGATTTTTGAAAACAAGTTCTCACAGCGCTTAGCACCAGTACTTGAGAGCCAAAGGCTGCTGATCACAGAGAACGAGCGCCTGGGGACTCAGGTCGAGCAGTTGATGGCTCAACTCAATGAGATGGCCTTGAAATTCCGAAAAACAAGTACGCACTCCAAAATTGCTTTCATTGGCCTCAATTCCGAAGCAGCAAGCTCAATCCGAGTCCTAAACGATGTGCAAAATAGTGAACCGATCAACAAGACAAGCCAGTTTTCTTCGCTGGAACTTGACGTTGCTTGACTGGCTTTATTTTGAACCACCTGAAGCAAGACAAAAGCCTCAGCCAAAACATAGGCCGAGGCACTATTTCCGATGTTCATTGTCCCTCATTGTGGAGGCTTGATCATTATTTCTCTTGTGGGGCCAGTCGACGCCCCTGTTAGAACTGAGCTCTGAGTATCAAAATCCCAGCTGATTCGGCAGAAATGGGCAGCTGAGGCCAGCAAAGGCCACCTTGGAACTGCAGACGGATGGCATCCATGGCGGCAGAACTTGTTGTGGTCACCGGCGCTGGTGCCGGGATCGGTCGTGCCCTGGCCAAAGTCTTTTCAGCCGCTGGACATCCCTGCCTGCTGATTTCTAGACACCTAGAGACTCACCCTGAACTGGAGAGTCAACCTGTTCTTTATCGCCAACTTGATGTAAGTGCTGCCGATGAACTGGGGGCCGCGATCACTGATGCAGAAAGCCAGTACGGACCAACGGGATGCCTTATCAACAACGCAGGAATGATCCACATTGGGGGCCTGGAGAGTCTGAGCCTGGCCCAAGTCGCCGAAGAGGTCGACACCATGATCACAGGGGTGATGAACGGCATCCACCTTGTGCTGCCGGGAATGCGTGAACGTAAGAGCGGCACGATCATCAACATCAGCTCGATCGGAGATCGCAAGCCCGCACCAGGTGCACCGGTGTACCACGCCTGCAAGCACGCCGTTCGATCCCTCGGCGAGAGTATGAACATGTCGGAGGCCGAGCACAACGTCCGCGTCATCAACGTTGCGCCAGGACTGATCCGCACCGCCATTCACCAGAAGATGGGGATCAGCTTTGAGCAGTACTGCGAAATGCTCGGCAACCCCACCTTCATCAGCCCAGCGGAGCTGGCTGCAATCGTGCTGTTCTGCTGGCAGCAGCCATCCCACATCTGCATTCGAGATATCGCAGTAATGCCTACCGACTGCGCCTTTTAAAGGCCTTGGTTGTACTGGGGTGCACTAAAAGCAAGCGCCAATCACCGTGGTCAAGAGAAACCTGCCCGTCGCCATATTTACAAATTCGGCCTTGGGAGGGGTCAGCCTCTGACATCTGCTAGGCATGGCATGGACTACCTGCCTGTGGAGTCAAGGGTGCAATGACGAGAGTTGCATCAGAGAGGCCGTGAGCCCACAGCACAGCTACTCCACTGCAAGCAGCAGCGAGACTCTTCGGATAGCAAATCATGTCTTCGTGGGTGTGGTGTCTCTCCTGAAAACATGCGTTGTCACCGCTGATTTTGTAATCCCTTGGTCAGCAGCTGGGACAGGTCTGGTGGAAAGAAAGTGGGTGCGTCAGAAATGAGTAGGGGCACAAAAAAGCCTCCGCTTAGGCAGAGGCAAAGCAAAACTCAGGTTGCTGGTTTGCGGCGAAACACTTCAGGCTGAGATGAGCTCTTGATCATCAGAAATTCCAAGTTCTGAATCAAACAGGCCATCTTCCTCGGCGTACCAATTATCAACGTCTTCCAGTGGGTGAGTG
>WTGE01000202.1 GCA_011525445.1 Synechococcus sp. CO36386bin_37 | reverse complement strand
ACGTTTGCCATCCGTGTAAACGCGCATTGCCCTCAGCGCAAAAACCATCGAAATTAGAAATGGCGTGCTTCATAGCTGAAGGCAACAAACCTCAGCGCAGCCAGGGTTAGCCGTAACGCCACATTGGGCTGTGGAACCGAGAAGTTCGATATTTGATCCATGGGCGAAATCTCAGGAATGAACCAGGGAGAAGAAGAGCCAAACAATGGAAATTCGCGTCCTATTCATGCCTAACCAACTGGCTGGAAATACCCCACTCGATGACCTAAACACTAAAAAAGATCGTTCAATCCATTGAGAGCATCATCAAGATGATTTTGTCATTCAAGAAAATCATTTGTTGAATCTCACAAACAATGCATTTAGCAACAACGGTACAACACCAATTTCTCAAACAACAGAATCAAACGCATACGCATCTGACCTTGCAGAATCAATATATATGAACCACCAACACACTAAACATTCATTGGCTATTCGGCGGGTTACACAATAATCAATCCATGAAAAGCCAAGGAAAAGATTTTGTCGAATGGTCCTTCAGTGCTCAATCAACTTGTCATGAAACGCAGGCACAGGGATCGTTGATGCCAATCATCATTCTTTTCATCTTCAGCGAAATGTTGTGCCCTTGCAAATCCACCTCCGGACTGCTTGAACCGCTTGCAACTATCGTTAAGTTGGAATCAATGGCATGACGCAAACGTGATGCCGCAGTCACGAAGAACCGACACCACTCATGCAGTCCATTCTGTTGAGCCTGAACGATGGGTTAATCACACCGAAACGCACTGTTGAGCGTGGGTTGGGTCTTGTCATGGTGCTGTTCCTCAGTTTGGGTTTGTCAGCATGTGGGCCATCCGACCAACCCCCGCGATCGGTCCTTCTACAAGCACTGGGATTACAAATACAACTCACGCAAACGGCTATTGCTCGCTCTCTGGAGTTGGAGCCTGCAGGAGCACCCGAGGTCAGTCGTGTCCGATTGGAAAAACAGGAATCCATCCGCTTCGGAGAACAACGAGGCATTCATCTCACCGGTCGATTTGACTGGCGACTCCCAGCCGACACCGTTCGTGTTGATAGTCCTTTTGAAATCTTTTTAGAGCGAGGTGAACGGGGTGAGAGCTGGCGTCTAGCCCAACCGGTCGGCTCCAGTGATGGCACCTCTCAAGACTGGATCACGCACCCCTTACCGATTGATTCGCCCTGAACACGGTCCTCAACCTCTGGAAACGTGATTTCTCTGAGGTGCTCTTGCACTCAAACTGATCAAGGTGGCGCCCAAAACGCATACTGCGCCCAACACCACAGCACCTGTAACCGGTTCGGCAAAAAACAACACACCCCATAAAGCGGCAAAAACCACCTGCACGTAATTCATCGAAGTAGCCCGAGCTGCTGGAAGGGATGCAAGACCTTCCGTCAACCAGATTTGACCCAGCTGAGTGAACAATCCAACCCCAATCAGCCAGATCCACTCCATTGGATTGGGCCACGGAGTGGCTGCCCCCAGAAGCAGGGGCAATGTGGCAGGAACAGAAACAAAAGGGAAATAGAAAACGATCACCAACGGGTGTTCGATCACGGAAAGTTGACGCACACTCACATACGCCAGTGCCGTCAACAAGGCTCCCCCGAGGCCAATCAAGGCGGAAACTACAGGCAAGCGGCCTGTCGTGCTGCCCACCCAGTCCGGCTGAACCACGAAAAAGACTCCAACAAGCCCCAGGAGCACAGCAATACCAATCCGACGGCGAACGGATTCACCCAGAAACAACCATGCCGCGATGGCCGTGAGGGTGGGATAGGTGTACTGCAGCAAAGTGGCTGCAGCAAGAGGTAAGCGAGCCAGCGCCTCAAAGAAGCAAAACAGGGCGCCTGTCCCCAAGCCTCCTCGAATCATCAACAACCCCCGTTGCTCACCCCATGGAGAAACCCCCAGGCGACGCATCATGGCCAAGGTGATGGCAATGCTGATGATGGAGCGCACGAGAACGATCTCTGCCACCGGCAGACGACCTCCCAGGTGTTTCACGCAGACCGTCATCAAACTGAAAGCCAACGAACAGGCGATCAGGGCAACACAAGCTCGCCATTCCTGAACGGACTGACTCCCTCGAATCGCACGTATGAGCCCTTGCATGGTTGGGAAACAGCGAGACCTGCCAACCATGGCGCATCACTCTGAACAACCATAAAGCGATCAGGTCTCGCAGAATGATGGGATGCCGATGCCCCGTCTCCACCCGCGCACCATCGATGCCGTCAAAGAGCGTGCCGACATCGTTGATGTCGTTGGCGAGCACGTGGTCCTCAAAAAGAAAGGCCGGGAATACGTTGGTGTCTGCCCATTTCATGACGACAGCAAACCGTCGATGACGGTGTCGCCACAGAAGCAGTTTTACTACTGCTTCTCCTGCGGGGCTGGTGGGAACTCCATCAAATTTTTGATGGAATTCCAACGGCAAAGCTTCAGCGATGTCGTTCTCGACCTAGCTCGCCGCTACCAACTACCTGTAGAAACGGTTGACGGCCCCCAACAGGAGCGACTGCGCGAGCAACTCTCCAGACGCGACCACCTCTATCGGGTCCTGGCGTTGGCTTCAGGCTGGTTTCGCAGTCAGCTGAAAAACATCTCAGGCAAAAACGCACTCTCATACCTTCTCGAACAACGAGGATTGAGCCGATCCACCATCGAGAGCTTTGAACTCGGTTACGCCCCCGATCAATGGGACGGATTGCTCAAGCATCTTCAACATGTGGAAGGGGTATCCACTGAGCTTCTTGAGTCAGCGGGGTTGGTGGTGCCCCGCAAGGGCGGCAACGGGTTTTACGACCGCTTCCGAGGACGCGTGATCGTTCCGATACGAGATCGACAAGGTCGCGTGATTGGGTTTGGTGGGCGCAGCATGGACGGCAGCGATCCGAAATACCTGAATTCACCAGAAACAGAGGTTTTTGAGAAAGGAAAGCACTTATTCGGCCTTGATCAGGCAGCACAAGCGATCCGTAAAGCCGATCGGGCTGTTGTAGTGGAGGGATACTTCGATGTCATCGCGCTCCACGCAGCTGGTATCACGAATGCGGTGGCATCGCTCGGAACGGCACTCAGCGGCCAGCAGATCACCCAACTGTGCCGTTGCAGTGACAGCAAACGCATCATTCTCAACTTTGATGCTGATCGTGCAGGAATCAGAGCTGCCAATCGAGCGATCGGCGAAGTGGAGCAGCTTGCACTTCAAGGGCAGTTGGAGTTGCGTGTGCTTCACACGCCCTCCGGTAAAGATCCTGACGACTATTTAAAAGACCATGGTCCCGGTGACTATCGGGCCCTCCTCGATCAAGCTCCTCTCTGGCTTGATTGGCAGATCGAGCAGATCCTTGAAGATCGTGATCTGAGCAAAGCCGATCAGTTCCAACAGGCTGTCAGCGGACTTGTGGAACTGCTGGGCAAGTTGCCTCAAACGCCGGTACGAACGCATTACCTCCAGCAAGTCGCCGAACGACTGAGTGGTGGACAGGGGCGTTTAGCGCTGCAGCTGGAGCAGGATCTCCGTCAACAGGTTCAAGGTCAACGCTGGCACGGACGCTCAGCACGACACGAAAAAGCTGGTGAGGTCAGTCAGCGAGAACGATGCGAAGCTGAGATTCTGCGCATCTACCTGCATTGTCCGATCCACCGAGCACAGGTTCGCTGCGAACTCCGGCAACGGGAACTTGAGGACTTTGCGTTGCAACACCATCGGTTGTTGTGGTCGGCAATTACAGATCTTGAGGAGGGAAATATCGGATCAGGACGACTGGAGGCCATCAGCCGGGGAACAGAAGCCGGTCACGATCTGGCTGACCTCGATCTACCTCGATTGCTCACCGATCAATTGCTTCTTGAAAACAGTGCATTAGTCGCCAAGCTCACGCCACTCCTGGAACCAGCTGAGCTGCAACGTCTGGCGTTAGCGCGTCCAATGGAAACGCTTCGAGGGACTGCTGCCGTTTTAGAACGACAAAAAAGCCACAAACGCTGTCGTCACTTGCTGGAAGCATGGGGTGGTCAACGCCTCGAAACGTTGGAGCGATGCATTGCCTCGCTGATTGCCGATGAACAGGGTTTATCCAAACAGAACAATAATGAAGATATGGAAGTGAGAATTCAAGAAATGTTTGAACAATTAAATGCAGATGCACTTCGATTGCAAGAATTATATTATTCCGAGAGAAGGCACATTCAACATCTTGATCAACAGCGTTGTGCAGGTTATGAGGCTGCTGCAGTAAATGCTGCAGCACCTGGCGATCTGACGACTGAGTAAAAGGAAAAGCAATCAGACAAGCATCAATCTTCAATTCTTATACCATCGATCGAATCAATCACATCACCTAGTCAACAATCACAGTTCAAAGCAAAATGCTTTTTTTACGACGATGTGTCATTTGATTCAAAGACATGTTCAAAGTAACGCTGAAACAAGACATGCAGTCAAGTCATGGCAAAGCGCGATGACGCCATCATTATTTGAGCTAGACATTCAGTGAGATCTTCAACCAAGATGAAAACTGCACTCGCAACACTCGTTTTTGCACTCGTAACACCTCTGGCGGTCACAGCCGCCCAGGAAGTGCCCGATTCAGTGATGAGTGAAATCCGCGAAAATTGCCTGGAAGCCGTAGCTGGAAACAGCCAAGCAACCCAATCGGATGAAAACTGCATTGCAAGAGCTGTTGAAGCCTATAAGAAAGCTAATCCTTAATAAGGCAGCCCAACAACTCATGAACCCCTTGAAGCCTTATTCCATACCAGCCAAACAAGTTGTCTCAACCACCCAAAGCCAGAGCCGCCAAATCTCCAAACTGCTACCAACTTGAAGGGAGATTCATCCAATTAATTCATAACTCTCACAATCAATTCAATTAAAAAATCCAAATACCCAGCATCAAGATTATACATTTAAAGACTATAATTTTGATGATGGGTAACAATGATCATCTCTTTGACTTTTCCTAACGAAATCTCAAACGATTCAGCAAGAACTCCCCTGAAGCATCCCTGTTGAATCCTTTTGATCTCATTATGATCTCTGGTTGAACAGAATTCTGGAGAGTGAAAGATTCAACCGCTTGACGTGTGAGCAATGGGAACAGTTTTCGGACTATCGTTGCAGACCTAAATCACGCTTACAGCAATCTGATCACTCGTCTGATATAGAGGAGTTCTAGACTCCCATTCGAACTCATATCCATTCCGATTTCCCTCGCCGATGACTGAATTTTTTGAAGCCATCTGGCATGGTGAAGGCATCGGTGATGGTGGTGATCTCAATGAAGCGCTCCAGGCTTTTGTAGCCGTCAAGCCTGAAAACAACGATTGGATTGATGCCTGCTCCAAAGAAGGAGCCAACCCTCAGATTGAGCGATTCGCCTCTTTCGATTCCTATCTTGATAACCAGGATGCCCTTGAAGTGATACCCGTCACACCCCAAATGATAGCTGTAGCCATCGAACAACTCCCACTTCAGTGAACTAGTCAACAGTTCCATGAACACTCAAGATTCATGTGACACAATCAAAACCTTAAGCGCAAAACATTAGCTTCAATCAAACCGACTAAGCAGGGATCAGTTCTCAACAATCAAAGATGAGAACCAATGATTGACGCATCTGTTTTTTCAAAATGAGAGTGCATGGTGAAATCCAGCCTTGGTGACGCACTTCAGCCATGAGGGCTTTGTACAGATCCGTCTCCTTCACTGAGGCCTCAGAACAGATCAAAAAACGATCCGTAAGAATTTGACTCATCATTCCAGGGCAACTTGTCTTGTCCTTGCTGGTTGAGAAGTTGCATGTCACTACTGTTCCGTTGGCCAAAGCTTTTTAATCACAGCTTCTCGCTGATACAGCTTCCGAATGGGACACAATGGCGTGCTGGATGATCGTTCGATAAGCGCTAACCAGCCATGCTGATTACAACGGCCCCCTAGACATTCAATCCATGAAGCCAAAAGAAAGTACTTGAAAGGATCCGTTATTGGTTCTGTTTCCAGTTTTCACTCCAGACATGTTTTGTCATCATTTGAAGAGATGTCGTTCACACCCTCCTCTTGCCTATGCGAGACAGTGAATGAGAGAGAAAACACGACGATGTGGTAGGGAATGAGAACCCCTCCTATTTTTTTGACTTAACTCGTTCCGAGTTCATGGGAGCCATCCACAGCATCAACAGTCCCATCGGTGTCGTTCAATCGACATTATTCAGTAAACCCCCCTTCAATCAGTGAATCTGTCCAGGCACATGGTGTCGCTCCTGACATTAATGACATTTCCTTCATCGCCAAGCATTAATACCCCAAACAGGTCATCAAACAGACAGTTTTTCCGTCGAAATCAGACGTTTCAAAAGCGCCAAACGATGTCTTCCTTGGTCTTAGATACCTGATCTACCAACCGTGAATAGGCAGGTGCAGTCCCACGGAGCAGCCCAGGACCATCAGCGAGCTTCACTTTTCGTTACAAACACGGTAAGATTTGTAAAACCTTCCAGAAGCAGTGACTGATTATTCAACCGCCATTTTTGGCCTGATCGCTTTCACCGCAGTTGTTTCCGCGGCTGTCGTCTACGTCCTCGCTCAGCCCTCCGACCTCCCTGTCGTCAAGAAAGCAAAAGCTGCTCAAGACTGAACTCACCACAACAATCATTCCCCTCCAGCCATGACAACTCAAGACCTACTTGTTCTCATCATCAGTTTCGGCACAGCATGCTTTGCCCTGAATCTCTACAAGCTGAACCAATCCACTCAGCAATGACCCCTTTCACGTCATTGAATTTATTGGCGCATCGCTGAATGAATAGGTAATGGAAACTAATTTCTGATTGCATACCTTACTGAAATAATATTGTAGTTTAATTTTTCATTTACGTTTTCATCAATTCTTTTTAAGACAAACGATCATTAAACACTTTTTTCTCAGGCAGACTTATAAATTTTGATGCTTTGATTAAATTTTACGACTTAATCCTCTTACGCTATTAGTAATTCTTAAAACTCCTTGCTCGAAGGTAATTTATTTATTTCTACCTTTGCTTATCATTTAATTTCAGTTTCAAAAGTTCAAATTATTAGCTAATAT
>WTGE01000057.1 GCA_011525445.1 Synechococcus sp. CO36386bin_37 | reverse complement strand
GAGCAAGGACGAGATCCTTGGTCAGGCCTTCAACAGCTATCCGCTGCTGTGGCTGGTCGGATTCCTAACCGCGGGGATGACCGCGTTCTACATGTTCCGGCTGTACTTCCTCACCTTCGAGGGAGACTTCCGCGGCAATGACACCGATCTTCAAGACCAGCTGATGACAGCCGCAGGGAAATCAACGGAGGAGGGTCACGATCACCATTCAGTAGGCAGCGTTCATGAGTCGCCCTGGTCCATGACTCTTCCCTTGGCAATTCTTGCTGTTCCTTCCACGCTGATCGGCCTGCTCGGAACGCCCTGGAACAGCCGCTTTGCCGGTCTCCTGAACCCTGAAGAAGCAGCAGAGATGGCTGAACAGTTCAGTTGGGGAGAATTTTTGCCACTAGCCGGAGCTTCAGTAGCCGTTTCCGTTGGCGGATTAACGATCGCTGTCCTCGCTTATGCCTTGAGACGAATCGACCTCGGTGACAAGGTTGCCGCTCGCCTTCCCACCCTCAATGCCTTTTTATCGAATAAATGGTACTTAGACGCCATCAACGAGAAATTATTCGTTCGCAGCAGTCGCAAGTTGGCTCGGGAAGTTTTAGAGGTGGACGCCAAAGTGGTAGATGGAGTGGTGAATCTCACCGGTCTCCTCACTCTGGGGAGTGGAGAAGGCCTGAAGTACTTCGAAACAGGCAGAGCGCAGTTCTACGCACTCATCGTGTTCGGTGGTGTGATTGCCTTGGTCGTGCTCTTTGGTGCTCTGGGCTGAAGATTTACGCAATCTCCAATTTCCAGTTGTGGAGGTTTTGTGTGTCAACGCCTATCGAGACGATGCGCATTCGCCCAGGATTTCTACACTCCGATCAGTGTTGAAAGACCTGTCCCGTGCTCGAATTTGCCGTCAGTGCACCTTTTGATCCGGCATTCGACATCTCAGACGGAATCGTTCCAGCAACGTTTCCTTGGCTGAGCCTTTCGATCCTGTTTCCGATCGTTGGCGCTCTCATCGTTCCTTTCGTTCCCGACAACGGAGAGGGCAAACAGGTTCGTTGGTTTGCACTCGGCATTGCACTCACCACTTTTCTGATTACAGCAGGGGCCTATCTCAATGGATATGACCCCAGCTACAGCGGACTTCAACTGTCAGAGCGCGTGAGCTGGCTCCCAAGCTTGGGACTCACTTGGGCTGTTGGGGCTGACGGTCTCTCAATGCCTCTGATTCTGCTCACGAGCTTCATCACGGCTTTAGCCGTTCTGGCAGCGTGGCCTGTGACCTTCAAACCCAAACTCTTTTTCTTTCTGATCCTGGCAATGGACGGAGGCCAGATTGCTGTCTTCGCTGTTCAAGACATGCTGCTGTTTTTCCTCGCCTGGGAACTTGAGCTGATTCCTGTTTATTTACTACTTGCCATTTGGGGAGGGAAAAAACGCCAATATGCCGCCACCAAATTCATTCTTTACACGGCTGGCAGCTCACTTTTTATCCTTTTGGCCGCGCTGGCCATGGGCTTTGTCGGAGGTGGAGTCCCTAACTTCGAATACAGCGTTCTGGCCCAAAAAGGATTTAGTACAGGATTTCAACTTCTCTGTTATGCCGGTCTTTTGATCGCATTCGGAGTGAAATTGCCGATTGTCCCTCTTCACACCTGGCTTCCTGATGCCCATGGCGAAGCAACCGCTCCTGTGCATATGTTGCTGGCTGGCATTTTGCTCAAAATGGGCGGTTACGCCTTAATGAGGTTTAACGCCGAGATTCTGCCGGAGGCCCATGCTCAGTTCGCACCTCTTCTTGTAATTTTGGGAGTGGTCAATATTATTTATGCAGCGCTGACTTCTTTTGCTCAGCGAAATCTCAAGCGGAAAATTGCTTACAGCTCTATCAGCCACATGGGCTTTGTCTTGATCGGGATCGGAAGCTTTAGTCCTTTGGGAACAAGCGGAGCCATGCTTCAAATGATCAGTCATGGCTTGATTGGTGCGAGTCTTTTCTTTCTGGTGGGTGCGACCTACGACCGAACCCACACCCTGCAGTTGGATGAAATGGGAGGCATTGGACAAAAAATGCGCATCATGTTTGCCCTCTGGACCGTTTGCTGCCTTGCCTCACTCGCCTTGCCGGGTATGAGTGGATTTGTAAGCGAACTCATGGTCTTTGCAGGCTTTGCTACCGACGAGGCCTACACCCTCAGCTTCAGAATCGTGATTGATGGTCTCGCTGCCATCGGGGTGATCCTTACCCCCATTTATCTGTTGTCAATGTTGAGGGAGATCTTCTTCGGCAAAGAAAATAACGAGTTAGTTTCTCACACCAATCTTGTGGATGCTGAACCCAGAGAGGTTTATGTCATTGGCTGTTTACTGATTCCCATCATCGGCATCGGTCTCTATCCAAGGCTCATGACAGACAGCTACAGCACAACCGTTGAGGCTCTAGTGCAACGGGACGTAATCGCGATGGAACGAATCACACGGCCCACGGCACCCTTAATCCGGAGCACGCCCGTTGTTGCTGCTCAATTCTCCGCTCCAAAACTGACAAAACTCTCCCAGCCCATCTCGTAACGAACTTCATCCGTTCGTGTGCTGGACGACTCAGACTCTGAATCTCTCTTTACGTTTCAGAAACCTGTCGCAATCTTTCGTTGGCCATGCGTCAAGTCAATTTCAGCTTGATTTTCATCTTCGGGCTTGGCACCGTATTTTTCACCCTGGAAAACACCAGCCCCACAACGGTGAATCTTCTGCCGGGGTTGCAGTTCACTCAGCCTCTAGCCGCGCTTCTTCTTGTGTCGGCAGGGATCGGAGCAGTCGCTGCCTGGCTGTTTGCGAGCTGGAGCGGGATGCTCAATACGGTGGAACGTTTAGGCAAGGCCAGTGAATTCGAGGCCCAGCAGGTTCGGATTCAGGAACTCGAAACCGATCTTGATCGCTATCGGTCAACTGTCCAAACCCAGCTCGGACTTTTACCTTCCGGAAAGAGCGAACCTAACGCCACATCAGACACAGCTCCAACCATCGAAATCGGTTCTTAATCCTGAGGCCTAAGCTCTCAGCATTCGCCTGCGAATCTGCTCTTGGGGCTAGCGCGTCCTCGTTTGGACCGATACCTTTTCGAGAAGATTGAGATCGTTCTTGTCTAATGCTGGCCTGACCTCAAAAGCAGATGCCGGTGCCCGTCTTGCGATCCGCCTCCTGCAAGATGCTGCACAAAGCGGGGATTTGGATCCTTGGGATGTGGACGTCATCTCCGTTGTAGATGGATTTCTTGATCAACTCAGACAGCGCATCGAGGTTCCCCGACAAGTGGAAGCTCAACTCCGCCAAAGAGGTGGAAGCTATGAACGCGATCTCGCCGATAGCAGCGAAGCGTTTCTCGCCGCCTCTGTATTGGTGGGCCTGAAAGCCGAGGTCTTAGAAGCGAGCACGTTTCCACCAGAACCAATCGTTGAAGACGCGTTTGAGAGCGAATTCATGGAACAAGGTTGGCTTGATTCCAGCTTCAGTTTGCCGCGGCACCCCGAACGTCACCTCCTGAGACGTCCCGTTGCGCCACCTCCCCTCAGAAGACCAGTCACCCTCGGCGAATTAATTGAACAGCTTGAGACCATTGCCGAACAGTTAGAGGAAGACGAACTGAATATGCGCAGGCGTCAACGCCAAAAGCGGTTCAGTAGTCGTGAAGCCATCGCTCAAGTTGCAGCCTTAGCTCACAGGGAAAAACTCCCTGAAACAACTGCAGCACTAGGGGTTTTCCTACAAGATTGGGAGCAGGCCTTGCACTGGATCGATTTCGAGCATCTGGTCAGTCGATGGGCCGAATCCGCTGCCTCCGATCTTGATACCGATCGAGTGGGGGTTTTTTGGGCTCTTTTGTTTCTTTCCTCCCAAAGCCAAGTTGAGCTCGAGCAAATTCACTCCTTGCATGGGCCCATCCGTTTGAAACGCCTGATCGCTGAGGAAGATGTGACATCATTGCCTGTGGAAAGTTCAGAAGTGACAGCTATCACTCCGACCTTGCCTGCCATTGCGGCCTAACCCACCTCGTATGTTGGTCTTGAAGACTTTGAGTTCGATATGTCAATGAAGGCCATGATCCTGGCCGCGGGAAAAGGGACACGGGTACAGCCGATCACGCATGTGATTCCGAAACCAATGATTCCCATCCTTCAGAAACCTGTGATGGAGTTCCTCCTGGAACTGCTGAAAGAGCATGGTTTCACTGAGGTCATGGTCAATGTCTCTCATTTAGCCGAGGAAATCGAGAATTATTTTCGTGATGGGCAGCGGTTCGGTGTTGAGATTGCCTACAGCTTTGAAGGCAGTATTCAGGATGGCGAGCTCATGGGCGATGCTCTTGGTTCCGCTGGTGGCCTCAAAAAAATCCAAGATTTTCAAACATTTTTTGATGACACATTCGTGGTCTTGTGTGGAGATGCCCTAATCGATCTCGACCTTACCGAAGCGGTTCGTCGTCATCGAGAAAAAGGAGCTCTCGCCAGTCTTGTCACCAAACGAGTCCCTAAGGATCAAGTGAGCAGCTATGGAGTTGTTGTTAGCGACGATAGCGGAAAAATCAAAGCTTTCCAAGAAAAACCAAGCATTGATGAGGCTTTAAGCGATACAATCAATACTGGTATTTATCTTTTCGAACCTGAAATTTTTGAACATATCCCCTCAGGACAATCATTCGACATTGGCGCTGACCTCTTCCCCACTCTAGTTGAGCAAGGTTCTCCCTTCTACGCCTTACCGATGGATTTCGAATGGGTCGATATTGGCAAAGTCCCAGATTATTGGCAGGCCATTCGTAGCGTCCTCCAGGGTGATGTTCGTCAGGTTGGCATTCCTGGCAAGGAAATTAAACCAGGAGTCTTTACTGGCTTGAATGTTGCAGCCAACTGGGACAAAATCAACGTTCAAGGCCCGATTTATGTCGGCGGAATGACCAAAATTGAAGATGGTGCGACTTTAATTGGTCCCTCAATGATTGGCCCCAGTTGCTACATCTGTGAGGGAGCAACAATCGACAATTCAATTATCTTTGATTACTCAAGAATTGGCGCTGGAGTTCAACTAGTCGAAAAACTTGTATTCGGGCGATATTGCGTGGATAAAGAAGGTGATCACATTGATCTTCAGGAAGCTGCTCTCGATTGGCTAATCACGGATGCTCGTCGCCAAGACCTGGTGGAACCATCTCCACAACAAAAAGCGATGGCGGAACTCCTCGGAACCGATCTCACACAAGCGAGCTGACACCTGCCTGACTCAGAATGGCTGGAATGCGCTCCTCCGCCTTGATTGCCATAAGGTGAACTCCTTGGGCTATTCCTAAGTAACGCTTGACCTGCTCCGCAGCGATTCGAATTCCTTCAGAAGCAGGATCATCCGCTGCTTCCAAGCGAGCGATCAATTGTTCTGGAATGCAGGCCCCGGGAACCATCCGATTGATAAAGGAGGCGTTACGAGACGACTTCAGCAAAAATACGCCTGCCAAAACGGGAAGCTCCATCGGTTCAGCCAGCTCTCGACAAAAACGCTCCAGCACAGCTGCATCCATCACCATCTGGGTTTGAACAAAACGAGCTCCTGCTGTTCTTTTGCGCTCCAAGCGTCGCGCCAAGCCTGACCAGCTCGAACACTGGGGATCTGCTGCTGCACCGGCGAAAAAATCGGTTGGGCCATCGGCGAGCTTCCCCTTCACTGGATCATCCCCTCGATTGAAAGCCTTGACCTGCTGAAGCAAGCGCACAGATTCCAGCTCATTGACCGGGCGCGCTTGAGGTTGATCACCTGCACGCACTGGGTCACCTGTCAGACACAGCAAATTGCGAATCCCCAAAGCATGGGCACCCAAAAGATCGGCCTGTAAAGCAATTCGATTGCGATCCCGACAAGCCATCTGCAAGACAGGCTCTACCCCTTCCTTCAAAAGGAGACAGGCCACAGCCAGACTGCTCATCCTCATGACAGCACGACTGCCGTCCGTGACATTGACAGCGTGAACCAGGCCGCGCAAGGCTTTGGCCATTTTCAAAGCATGAGAGGCATCCCCACCTCTTGGTGGCATCACTTCAGCTGTGATGGTGACGGCCCCAGCATCGAGGCTGCTCTGCAGCGCTGAACTCAATCCAATGTTTGCTTCTGCAGGTCACTATGGGAGATCAAGACCTCCATACCTGATTAGACTACAAATTATGGTCTAAAAAAATGGCTATCGGTGAGGCACCCCGTTCCATGACTGTTTCCCTCTCCAGCCGTGAAATCGAGATCATCGAACTGGTGGCCGAGGGGCTGACCAATCAAGAGATCGCTGAACGACTGACCATCAGCAAACGCACAGTCGATAACCATGTCAGCAATGTGTTCACGAAAACGGGATCAAAAAATCGCGTAGCTCTTTTGAACTGGGCGATGGATCACGGCAAAATCTGTCGTGATGGTTTCAATTGCTGCACTCTCCCGCCTGATTCTTCCGACGCGACCTAACAGGAAGCGGAACAGGGGCTGGCATGTCCATGAGTGAACAACTCGCTAAGGACAGTTCAAACAATCCCGCATAGGCCAGACAGGCTTCCCTGTCAATTCCCGTGAAACGCAAAACACCATCAGAGTCGTACAGACCGAACATGCCGCATGCCCTAACGCACCTGCTTCCGAATCTAAAGGAAATCAAAAGATTTTTAGGCTTTCAGTTGATATTGGTTGAGTTGATCTTGAGACCATGAGGACAAAGGATTGTGGGCAAGCGCAGCATTGTTCCACCGCGGGTCTCCTGTGACCTCAACACCACACCAATCAGGCATCATCAAGGGGCTATCGGGAACATCGAGCTCAACCTCAGCCAGAATCAGCGGGGCATTCTCTCCTTCAAAACAATCCACAATCCAATCGCCTCCCTCGCGATGGATGGAATAGCGGGTTTTGATCAAACGATGAGGCGCGAGTGCCCATAGTTCTTCTGCATCCTCAGAGGGAATGGCATATTCGAATTCGTGACGAGCAATGCCAGCGGCAGGCGCTTTCAACGTGACCCAGGCCTGGCCATCAGCACGCAAACGCACCCTCACGGTGAATCCTTCGCGAGTGGACGCGAGGTAGCCCTGCCTCAGCGGTTGAGGAGGTCCAGCAACAGAACGCCAGCCGGAATGAATGACAAGAAATCTTCGTTCAATTTCTAGTGCCA
>WTGE01000201.1 GCA_011525445.1 Synechococcus sp. CO36386bin_37 | reverse complement strand
AGAAGCATTACGAGATTCCACGACAATATTGATTCAAACGGATAGTGAATGACTAACAAATTGCACAATCAAGGAATTACCAAAGCAGCATCAAACAATAAAGCCGCTAACGATAACTACCTCAACTTGTCCAGGGAGCGAATAGCATAATTACAAAGCAATAAACGCTTCAACGCAGAAGCTAATTATCAAAACTGAGGTTGGAGTGTCATATTGAACGACTGATTCCCTCCTCATCAATGGTCACAGGAGAAGACGCAAACACCTCAACCGGATGACGCAATTGGTCAGGTTGGACTGGTTGAGGTAATTGCCAAGTCGAAGCCGCAGAACACCTCGTAGGTTTTTTCAACCAACTGCTTCTAGACATTTTGAAATATGAAAGTAATCAATTTTTTACCGAAAGAGACACTGCCTTGTCTGTAGGGAATGAACATATTTTATTAAATATGCCACTTCCCTTGCTGTCCCAAGATAGGAGCGGGAGTGATTCCACATCAATCTCGCACGCGCACTGCTTATTCGTAGCAAACAAAAGTCGGATTAAATCGCCCAGAACATGCTTTCAAAGAGGAGTGAATCAAAACAGAACCACAACAGGATTCCAAGACAAAAAGGACCCCTTGCCTAAGCGATTGAGATTGCAATCGCACGCATGTTTTCAGAGCTGCACGGCCTTGAGCGCAACCGTTGATTGAGGTACAAGCACTGCTGCTTCTCAAGCATTCACCGGTTGCTTGTAGCTCCATGAACAGGAAGGGACCCGTCAACAGTTCGCACCTCTGGATGGAGAAGAGGCAATCGACATGATCCAAGAGGTGGCAGATAGCTTGAAGGCCATCCTGATCAGGCCTATGAGGTAGTCCATAAAGGAAATGCCAAATCCCTTTCTTTGAGATTTAACTCATGACACACCACCGAAAAGCTTGAAACTTGAGATTCACTCTGAACTCTTGATTTCAATCCTGCACGGCTTTCAAGAGGACCATCGGCACATCAAATCCTGCCCTGGAGCTGGCAACTGGAATCAAAGCAATAGAGAATGAGCCTATGGACGAGAGCGCGGCCCCCACAGAATGCTTCGATGTGATCGTCGTGGGCGGCGGGCATGCCGGTTGCGAGGCAGCGCTGACTGCTGCGCGTTTGGGTCAAAACACGGCCCTATTCACACTCAACATCGATCGAATCGCATGGCAACCCTGTAACCCTGCCGTAGGCGGTCCAGCAAAAAGCCAACTTGTCCATGAAGTGGATGCGCTCGGAGGGGTTATCGGACGCCTCGCCGATGCCACTGCGCTCCAAAAACGGGTGCTGAATGCCAGCCGCGGTCCTGCCGTTTGGGCCTTGCGCGCCCAAACAGACAAACGCCATTACTCACGCGAGATGCTGCGAAGGTTGCAGCAAACACCGAACCTGGCCCTGCGTGAAGCCATGGTGACTGGACTTGAAGTGAAAGGAGATCCCGATCAACCAGGCAGTGCCTACATCACGGGCATTCGCACCTACTTCGGCAGCGTTTATGGCGCTCAGACCGTAGTCCTGACCGCTGGCACCTTCCTTGGCGGTCGCATCTGGGTAGGGCATCAATCGATGCCTGCTGGCCGCGCCGGCGAACAGGCCGCCGAAGGCCTGACTGAGGCCCTTCGGAAACTGGGATTTCAAACGAATCGCCTCAAGACAGGCACTCCTGCCCGAGTCGATCGACGCAGTATTGCCCTTGATCAACTGGAAGAACAACCCAGCGATGCCGCAGATCGCTTTTTCTCGTTTGACCCAAGGGCCTGGAGCAGCGGTGAGCAGATGAGCTGTCACATCACCCGCACCACGGCCGCCACCCATCAACTGATCCGCGACAACCTTCACCTAACGGCGATTTATGGGGGCATCATCGATAGCAAAGGCCCACGCTATTGCCCCTCGATTGAGGACAAAATCGTGCGTTTTGCAGATAAAGACTCCCACCAGATCTTCCTGGAACCAGAGGGACGCGACACTCCCGAAATTTACGTGCAAGGCTTCTCCACAGGGTTACCAGAACCGATCCAACTGAAACTGCTTCGCACCCTTCCAGGCCTGGAGCAATGCGTGATGCTGAGGCCGGCCTATTCCGTGGATTACGACTACCTTCCCGCCACTCAACTCAAACACTCCTTGGAAACCAAACGGGTACGGGGCTTGTTCAGTGCTGGCCAACTCAATGGAACCACTGGCTACGAAGAAGCCGCGGCTCAGGGGCTTGTGGCAGGCCTCAACGCCGCACGGCTGATCATGGACCAGGGGCCCGCGCACTTCCCGCGGGAAAACAGCTACATCGGAACGATGATCGATGATCTGGTGAGCCAAGACTTGCGAGAGCCCTATCGGGTACTGACCAGTCGCAGTGAATACCGCCTGGTGCTGCGGGGGGATAACGCCGACCGACGTCTCACCCCTCTGGGACGGGAACTTGGATTGATTGACGATCGTCGCTGGAAACTCTTCAACGACAAACTCCGGGCGATGGAAGATGAAAAACAGCGTCTCGAAACCGTTCGCCTCAAAAGCAGCGACCCAGTCGCACCAACCATCGAACTGGAGAGTGGAGCCAAGATCAAAGGATCAATCACTCTCGCTGACCTGCTGCGGCGACCCAACGTCCACAGTTCCGATCTGGTCAGGCATGGGCTGATTGATGCCGGACTCACTCTGGCGGTGAGAGAGGGAGCCGAAATCGATATCAAATACAGCGGCTACCTTCAGCGCCAGCAACAACAAATTGACCAGGTCAGACGGCAAGGCCTGCGCAAACTCCCTGGCAATCTTGATTACGCCAACATCGGCACATTATCGAAAGAAGCGCGCGAAAAGCTGGCGGCCATACAACCCACCACTCTGGGCCAGGCCACAAACATTCCTGGCGTTAGCCAGGCGGATCTAACCGCTCTTCTTCTCTGGTTGGAATTGCGACAGCGTCGATCGAAAGAGAATCCAGGCCTCGCCGGCACGGCCAACTCTCGATAACCTTCCAAGACACAAAAAAAAGTTGTGTCTCCTCGCATCCCCACCTCTACTGCGTATTGGAATTTGCGCGCTGAACAGGTGATGGATCGAGTTTTCACCGAAGCAACCCCATCGCTCAAAGCGGTTGAAATTCGCGTGGACCCTCAGGTCTCAACAGACTCAAATGCCAAAAGGTTCAAGCCATGGCAGCAATTCACCCTCACTGGCGTCACCCTTGGTGCCTTGTTGTCCAGTGCATGGTTGGCACGAAGCTGGTACCTCTCTGCACAAACCCTTCAGCGTGAGCGCAATTTGGCGCTGACCAAAAAACTTGAAGAGCGCGCAACCCCCTCTCCCAAAACGAACCAAGTTGAGACAGAAAGGGGCAACGAGCTACCCCCTCTGGACCTGCCCAGCCTCGAACCACTCACACTTCCGCTCAGCACTCCTCTGGCTCCATCATCCGCAAGCGCGACGCCAAACCCATCTCCATCCACAACCACCGAAAGCCTTTCCAGTGATCCCTCCAGCCAGCCTGTGCTGGTTGGAGTAGTGCATGCGGAAACTGGTGGTTCGGCCATTTTCCAGCTGGAGGATCAATCGCTATCTGCAGCCCCTGGCGAGAGCATTGGATCTAGCGGATGGTCGGTGCTGAGCATGTCGAGCACAGGAGCAGTGATTGAGCGCAACGGTGAGAAGAGGACGTTATCAATCAGCGGCGCTTTTTAGAGGGGACCATCAATTCAGCCAATAAAACATCCAGGGATCAATCTCAACCGATCAAGACCTGCACCAGCGCTTTCAGCCAATCGTCAAAAACAGGGTTGCATAAATTCAATCCTATCAAATAAATTGATTACTCTCTTAAAGATCATCTTTTTAAGTCAAAATCAAATAAAAACTTGCCAATCAATAATCCTCAAAAGAACCATTTAGCTCCTAACACTGACACCTTAGTGGATCACAAACACTTCATAACAGCTGTCACGCTTCTCACCCACCCGGAACGAAACCCTCAAAACGACTAAAACAGAGAGCCAAGATCACTCGCGCTGAAAAATACAATTAAGAACAAGTTTTCTTGATCAATGCGAACCTGGCTGAACAGATTGAAGATCAGGGTTGCAATCATTCCAGAGAGAGATACAACGAGCTGATACTGCTTCTGATCCATGCAGCGAATGAGATTTGCAGTTTTTCTTCTCGTTTTGATTGGCAGCACGCAGACTCACGCAAAGCCCCCACGACCGCAAGACACCCCAAGACTGACCTCAGTGTCCGACATTGCTCGTCTTGGTCCAAAGATCAGACCTCTTCCCAAAACAATGTGGCCACTGAGACGCGGAGAGACCATCAAACTTGAGTACCCACTTCCCTCTCCCGCTCAGGAAGAGAGTAACTATGGCTGGCGATTTTCTGAACACAGAGATCAGTGGCGGTTCCATACGGGACACGACCTCATCGCACCATCAGGCACTGAAGTTTTGGCAGCACTCTCCGGCCGGGCCTTGATGGTGCAGCCTGTTAACGGATATGGACTAACGGTCTTGCTGGACCATGGAAATGGGTGGCAAACCCTTTACGCGCACTTGCTCCGCGCGCAACTTCGACCCGGTGAATTCGTCACAACGGGTGAGCCGATCGGGAACGTGGGTGCTAGCGGTTATGCCAGCACCTCACACCTCCATTTTGAGTTGCGTCGATTCAAAAATGGGCAAACCATGGCGATTGATCCTGCACCCTTACTTCATCGATAATCCGAGCATCCACACGTCGTGAGCGGATCAACCCAAAACAAAGCGCCATCAAAGGCCAAAACAGGTACAAGAGACCTGCAGCTGAGATGCAAAGACCATCCGATCTTGATCAAGGTCAATGCTTAACTCAAAAAACACTGCGTGACTGTGATTCAAGATTTCGTTTCAATGGTGATGCATTTGGTGTGGGCTCTGCTCTGATCGCTGGGAATCGTTCTTTCAAGAAAGATGCACTGAATGATTGGTTACAGCTTGCTCTGTGAACTGGGGGAACTGGTGCGCATCCCTCGCTTCATTGGTCACTGAGATCAAACCTTTCATGACTTATGGGTTCTGCCTCCTTCTCACGCATCAGAGTGATGCGTGAGAAGGAGGCAGAACTCGTTAACGTGCGCGAACTTCAATGTTTCGAAGAAGTTTGCCAGGAACAGTTTTCCATTGCTTCCTCCATCCGGCAGGGGGTATCTTCTGACATCACAACTAGGACTCACTGCTGCTGGGCTGCTGTCCTCCCCTAGCTGTCTATGGAAAGCCCCTGCTGCTGCTGTCATTGCAGGTGATGATCCTGGTCAACTACCCGGCCCCTGGCGACTCATGCTCCTGGGAGACGGAAGCCCGACGCGCCACCTCCGTCTTCTGACAGGTCATGCCGTAGCTGTGCAGTTAATCGGCATGGCAGCCGAGGATGACCTAGAAAATTCCATTGGCTGCCCTCAGGAAGTCGACGAACTCACTCCCCCCCTGCTCCGTCGCCAGGTCTGGTTAAATTGCGGCGAACAAACCCTGGCCTGGGCTGAAAGCTGGTGGAACCAGGATGAAGCCAACCACCACTTACAGGACCGAAACCTGCCAATCTGGCTCAGCCTTACACAAGGTCGTTCCGAACTCTTTCGTGAGGTTGATGGGTTGGCGCTGGTTCAAGAACCCTGGCTTGAAAGCCGTTTTGGTTATGAAGGGCCGTTCTGGAGTCGCCACTACCGGTTTTTTCGACAAGGACGTGAACTCACAGTCATTCGTGAAGTCTTCAGTCCAGCCTTGGAGGAATGGCTTGGCACCACCCCTCGTCAGCCCCTGGATCTCTCGGAATAAGCCCTGCATGACAAGCCGTGGAGAAGCCATCGTTCATGGCCAACCATTCAACCTGACCCTCTCTTCTCTCACGAATGCGTCAGGTTGATCATTAGGTCAGCCCCGAACCCTCACGCAATCTCCAATGCATCAACCCAACCTGAGAGCTTCAGCCTGTCGCTTTGCCTTCTCGAGTTGCTCTTTCAGAACGTCTTCATCCGTATGGCTGAGGTTGGTGTGAATCAGACGAGCATGAGGAGCATGGCGACGCAAACGCTCAATCACTCGATCAGGGGTAGCCTCTCTCACCAACAAAGCCAACGCCGCACTGCCTTCAGGCAGGGTTTCCGCCAGCTCCTTCAAAAAGGTGTCATTGATACCCATATCGCTGAGAGATCCAGAAGCGGCGCCAGCACCGGCACCCACTGCAAGACCCAGGAGTGGATTCGCAAACACCAACCCGATTAACAGCCCCCAGAAGCTTCCACCCATGGCCCCAGCCGCTGTCATGTTGATCGCCTGACGCAAATGCACATGGCCGTCTTCCCCATGTTCGAGAACCACCGCATCCTCAAGCGCAATCAAATGCTCCTGCTGAATGGTGACCAGTTCACGACGAACCTCCTCAGCTTCTTGCACCTTCGGGAAGCCGACCACAACCAGATTGCTCATCGAAAAACCTTTTTTTAAAAGAGTAGAGATCGATTGCTCAATCGATGACTCCAACGTTCAGTCCCGTCGCCGGTTGGAGCGGGGCATCGGACGCCTCGAGGGACCACGAGGCTGGGACTGACCACTCGCTTCTGACCCTAAGAGGCCTGCACCGGAAGGTGACTGTGGCTCCGACCGCGACCAGCGCTCCACGCGGAAGCTGTCGTCGTCAGGCCAGGTCTCATCTCCCAGCATTGCGGACTGGGATTCGGGAACGGGTGCCATGGCCTGACGTCGCGAAATCGCATCGAGAGGGCGCTTGCGGGTGGTGGGGCCAGGCCACTCGGAGCGCACTGACTTCTCAGGTCGTTCGGACCGCATGGTTGGCTCCACGGGATCTCGCCAGTCTTCCTCTTCATCCATCAGCCAATCGATTTTGTCTCCAACCCAGCGCCCCACCTTTTCCAGATCCATCGGTGGTCGCGACCCGGAAGCAGGACGACGGCCTGGCCGCGTACCCGCAACACCGTCCACCAACTGGCGACCCGTTTCAATCCACTGATCCAGTCTCCGTTCGCCAGTGTCATGGCCACGGGACCCTCGTCCTCGCTGGCGCCCTTGAAAACGTTCATCCATGCTTCGACCCTACCGACGCCGTTGCTCTAGCCAACGCTCCCGTTGCCAACCGATCAGCGCAATGGACACCCCACCAGCTTGCAAGACCCAAAGA
>WTGE01000305.1 GCA_011525445.1 Synechococcus sp. CO36386bin_37 | reverse complement strand
GGACAGTAGGGGAGCCCCCTCCATCTTTATGCCCACAGTGCTTGCCCTCGAAACAAGTTGTGACGAGTCAGCCGCAGCGGTGCTCCGCCAGGAAGGCCGTTCTCTGATGGTTTTATCTCACAGCATTGCCTCTCAAGTGGAAGAACACGCGCAGTGGGGTGGCGTTGTTCCTGAGATTGCCTCACGCCGACACGTGGAAGCCTTACCCAGGTTGATTCGAGAAGCCCTGTCGGAGGCCGGCCTGACCGTTGCCGACCTCGACGCCGTTGCTGCAACCGTGACTCCTGGACTGGTGGGAGCACTCATGGTGGGCTCCATCACGGGAAGAACACTGGCCGCATTGCATCAGAAACCCTTTTTTGGCATCCATCACCTTGAGGCCCACTTGGCTTCAGTTTTCTTGGCGGAACGCCCACCCAGAACTCCTTACATCGTGCTTCTGGTGAGTGGCGGACATACCGAACTGATTCGTGTGAATGATGTTGGAAAAATGAAGCGACTCGGACGCAGCCATGACGATGCCGCAGGCGAAGCCTTCGACAAAGTGGCTCGCCTTTTGGGCTTGGGATATCCGGGAGGGCCTGCGATTCAGTCCATCGCCGTCGACGGCGACAGCACGCGGTTCCGACTACCAAAAGGACGAGTCTCGAAACGTGAAGGGGGCTTCTACCCCTACGACTTCTCGTTCAGCGGGCTTAAGACTGCCGTTCTTCGGCATGTGGAAACGTTGTTAACCGAGTCGGACAAACTGCCTCTTGCCGACTTAGCAGCCAGTTTTGAACAGATCGTGGCAGACGTCTTAGTCGAACGTAGTTTGCGTTGCTGCCAGGACCAAGGACTAGACCAGCTGGTAATGGTGGGAGGTGTTGCTGCAAACACCAGGCTGCGTTCTGAGATGGAGTGTGCTGGGCGAGCGCAGGGTGTCGCCATTCATATCGCTCCTCTTGGCTATTGCACAGACAACGCTGCCATGGTTGCCGTTGCAGCATTGCATCGACTCTCGAGTGATATCAGCCCCAGCTCCTTGCGGCTCGGAGTCTCAGCGCGTTGGCCTTTGGAACAAGCGTTAAGCCTGTACGGATCGATACCTCCTTTTTAAACAAATCGTCCTATGCTAAATATCACTAAATTTTAAAAATGACTACTAATACCGACCTACAACAAAAAGTGGAGGCAGAACCCGTTGACCCCAGCGAACTAAATACCTGGAAGCGTGGTTTCACGCCTCAAGCTGAAATATGGAATGGTCGCCTCGCCATGCTGGGCTTGTCCATAGGTCTAGCATTACTTTTTATTGTAAGATTTATCAACACTACAAATTGATTAAATCTGGATCACTGAATTCAACTTCTGCCTCTCAAAGACTGCATCAATTCATTCGGTTTTGGGCTAACTTCAAGCGCTCTTTCCGACTCAACCAAACCCGACTCTACTAGTTCAAGCAATGATTGATTGGTAGTAATCATTCCATCAAATTTACTTCTACGCATTATATCCTCAACGGCGTCAAGCTCTCCCTTCTTGATATAGTCTTTACAGGCATCTGTATTAATTAGTAAATCGTGGTACGCAGAGCGTTTACCCCCATCGCTTTTAATTAATCCTTGAGAAACAACACCTAAAAGAGATTCTGCAAGCATATTTCTTATAATTTCTTGTTCTTCAGGTTGGTAAAAACCTATAACTCTTTCTACGGTTTTGACGGCTGAATTGGTATGCAAAGTCCCTAGGACGAGGTGACCAGTTTGAGCAGCCTCCAAGGCAGTCACCAATGTTTCCTTATCGCGTATTTCACCTACCAAAATAACATCGGGATCTTCCCGCAAAGCAGCCCTCAACGCGTGTTGAAACTTAAGCGTATGTCGTCCAACTTCACGTTGTCTTACTAAAGACTGATGGCTTTCATGAACAAATTCAATAGGATCCTCAATCGTCAGAATATGTCGATTTTTATTGGTGTTGATCCAATCAATCATTGCCGCGAGAGTGGTGCTCTTTCCAGAGCCGGTAGGACCAGTGACAAGCAGTAAACCTTTGGGGAATGAACAGAGCTGTTGCAGAACGGACGGAAGGTTTAACTCCTCGAGAGACAAGATCTTTTGTGGAATCAAACGCAGGACCATCGCCGCACCCTTAAGAGCATCAAACAGGTTGATTCGAACCCTCACAAAAGGAAAAGCATGGGCGCCGTCGAACTCTTTATGTTTCCTGAACTCATCGAGCTGTTGAGGAGTCAGTAACTCACCAAGCCAATTTTGAAACTCTTCTGGTTGGGTGGGATGCCAATTTGAGCTGATTATTTCCCCCCGAGATCGAAATCGTGGACTCTCGCCAATTCCAAGATGGATATCGGAGTGGCCCTTCTCATGTGCGATGCGAACGATTTCCTCCAAAGACAGGGACGGCGATTCAGGGGGAGCAGGAACAGCAGGCGCTGTCGGAGTCGGTCGCGCTGGGCCACCTAGAGGAAAAACCGGCTGACTCATGGAAAAATTGTGTGTGTTTTGCGGCTTCTCGATACAGCATCATCTGACAAGTCGATGCCCAGGCCTTGATTGGAGAACACCCGTAGGATTACCTCACAATCATTAAGGATATGGCTCGCCTGCCACGCGTGACGATTGTCTTGGGTACGAGGCCTGAAGCCATCAAGTTGGCGCCTGTGATTCAAGAATTCTGTGCGTGTACCACGCTTGAAACGCGCGTTGTCCTAACCGGGCAACACAGAGAAATGGTGTCTCAAGTGATGGATTTGTTTGGCTTGAGCGCCGACTTGGATCTCAACCTGATGGCACCTCGTCAAACCCTGACACATGTGACCTGTGCTGCGTTGGAAGGCCTGCGGGATGACTTCCAATGTTTCCCTCCCAAACTAGTCTTGGTTCAAGGTGACACGACAACTGCCTTTGCTGCTGCACTCGCCGCTTTCTATGAACACGTTCCGGTCGGTCACGTTGAGGCAGGACTGCGTACGGACAATCTTCTCGATCCTTTTCCGGAAGAAGCCAATCGGCGTTTGATCTCGCAAATATCTCAGCTTCACTTTGCCCCGACCAAACAATCTGCGGCCAATCTCCACACTTCCGGGGTCGTTGGACGCGTGATTCAGACAGGCAACACCGTGATTGATGCGCTCCTGAGGATGTCTGAGCGTGCACCTGCTCTCAGCGATCTACCCATCAACTGGAGCGAGCAAAGGGTGATTCTGGCAACCGTTCACCGTCGTGAAAATTGGGGTGAGCGCTTGAGCAACATCGCCAAGGGAATGCTGCGCGTACTCGAGAGTCATCCCGACACCCTTTTGCTCTTGCCACTGCATCGAAACCCAACTGTTCGTGAACCCCTTCAATCTCTGCTGGGGGGCCATTCTCGCGTTGTTCTTACTGAACCACTGGACTATGACCGACTCGTGGCGGCGATGAAAGCATGCACTCTTCTGCTCACAGACTCAGGGGGACTCCAGGAAGAAGCACCTGCGTTAGGTAAACCAGTTCTCGTTCTGCGTGACACCACGGAACGCCCCGAAGCTGTTGAAGCCGGCACAGCCAAATTGATTGGGACCGATCCCACATCGATTGATCTGGAGGCATCTCGCTTACTGGATGACAATGAGGCTTACAAATCCATGGCACAGGCCGTCAATCCCTTTGGAGATGGCCAGGCAAGTGGAAGGATTCTGCAAGCTGCTCTTGAACTTTTGGCAAGCTGAGGCACAGATCAGTATCTGCGGTCGTTACCGCTGGATGCTGCATCGACCGATTCAAGCCAGGAATAGGGACTCAGCACCAACCCGGGTTCTGGTCTTTGTAGGGCTCAATCCATCGCGAGCCAACGAAACAAGAGATGATCCCACCTTGAGGCGACTTCAAGGCTTTGCAGAGGTCTGGGGTTATCACCATCTGGTTGTTCTCAATTTGTTCGCTCGTATCTCCGCATCGCCCTCGATATTGAGCCGTTGTACCGAGCCGGTTGGATCTTCAAACGATCAGATCCTGCGTTGCTGGTTTGAACGGTGGAAACGACAGTCCACTTGGGATCTCTGGCTGGGTTGGGGCAACGGCGGAAGCTTGATGAAACGAAACGAAAGTGTTCTCAAAATGGTGAGTGAAGCCAGCGACCCAGAGGAGAACCATCGCCTACCATTTGTGGCTGGATTGACGAAAGCGGGACATCCCCGACACCCCCTCTATCTGCCAAATGGTGTACGGAGATATGCCTGGGCAGTACGGTTCCTAAATGAATCGCACTCCACGCCGTTATCGAATTTCCCTCCACCTGTCTGGAGGACAGAGCGAAGTGGTGCATTTCTCATCTCTTGAGAAATTCCAGAATTGGTATCAAGGTCTGGTCAACGCCAGTGCAGAAGGGGCTTTTATCAATGTGCCCCTCGGAGACTTTGACGGTGAGTTTTTAGTGGTGCGTCCGGATGCAGTGATCGGGATGCGTGTGGAACCGGAATACGCCTTGATCGATGACGCCTGAGCGTTTAGGACTGCTCTGGGGCGTCACTGTCTTTGCAGGGGCAGGGGCACGAGTGTTAGCGGCGCTATCCAATCTTCCTGGAGTTGTTTTGCTGCTTCTCTCAGGATTGTTGATCGGACGCTCAGGATTAGGACTCGTTGAACCGCTCGATCTCGGTCAAGGGCTTCAAACCATCGTGGGACTCTTAGTCAGCCTGGTGTTGTTTGACGGAGGACTCAACCTCCGCCTACCAGGGGACACGATCAAGGCGACCGTACTGCGCATCTCAGTCCTGAGAATTTTCATTTCTCTGAGTGCAGGGATTTTCGCTGCGCACTGGCTCGCCGGCCTCGGGTGGTCATTGGCTGCAGTCTTCAGCGCCATTGTGCTCGCTACTGGCCCCACAGTTGTAACGCCAATCGTGAAACAAATCCGCTTAGCCCATCCACTCGGAGACGTACTGGAAGCTGAGGGACTCGTCCTCGAACCCATCGGAGCTGTACTCGCACTCCTACTCCTGGAACTCGCTCTCGGTGATCTACAAGGCTGGCGTGAGCTGGCTCAGGGGCTGTTAGCGCGCTTGGGAGGGGGAGTTCTGATCGGTGCCGTAATTGGTTGGCTCCTTTCAGAGGGACTGCGGCGACTGAATTCCACTCAATCTGTCGGATTGCGTTTGCAGCTCACACTTGGAGTTTTGTTTCTCATGTTTGGTGTTGCCGAGTGGATCTTGCCTGAGTCAGGACTTCCAGCTTCGGTGGCCGCAGGCGTCGTTGTCGGTCGCCGGTCCTCCGAGGAAGCAGATCAGCTCGATGAACTCATACGAGAATTGGCATCCCTTGCGATCACCATGCTTTTTCCTCTCTTGGCAGCTGATGTGTCTTGGGCTGAACTGAGTCCTCTTGGTTGGGGCGGTGTGAGCTGTGTTCTTGTGTTGATGCTCGTCGTACGACCTGTTGCCGTCAGTGTTGCCACGGTTGGTTTACCCCTGGTTTGGCGTCAGCGTTTGTTTCTGGCCTGGTTAGCCCCGAGAGGAATCGTCACTGCAGCTGTGGCATCACTTTTTGCGATCCGACTCGAACAAGCCGGAATTCTTGGAGCCGGTCGACTTCAGGGATTGGTGTTCCTGACGATTTTGATGACTGTTGGAATCCAGGGATTAACGGCCCAGCCACTGGCTCGGTTGCTCGGGCTGATTGCTCCTCAACCTGAACCGAATTCCATTTCAGGATCCGACCTAGAGACAGCGACGCAGCCTCTTCCTATCGCTCCCGGTTCGGGCCAATAAGCCCCATGTGGTGATGAGATCAGGCCCCTGCAGTTTTCCGAGCAGTGCGGCCCTCAAACTTTTCATCAAGACGCCCTTTTTGACACCTGCTGCAGCGGCGGCTTCTTTCAGTAAGACTTGAGCCGACTCAACATCAAAACCAGCCCAGGTCTGCAATTCAAGTGCTTTAAGGAGTGCATGAAGCGCAGGTCGGGCTCCTGGCTGATCTAGTTGTCTAAGTGCATCGTCTTCTAAAGGAGGTTCTTCAAAAAAGGGACTGGCCTGAGCCACGCCATCCTCGATCAAGGTGAGTGATGGACCAAGCAACACAGCCAGATCGATAGCCCATTGGGAATCCTTAGAAACCCAGCCACGCTGACACCAAAGTGGCTCAAGTGCTGCGAGCAGTTCGGAGGCGGACCAACCATGCAAAACCTGGGCATTGAGCCAATTGAGCTTGTCCCAGTCAAATTTTGCACCGGCCTTGTTCACACGATCAAAACTGAAGGCTGAGGCGGCTTGATGGAGCGTGAAACGGTCCTCCATACCCTCTGGCACTGACCAACCGAGAAGGGTCATGTAATTGGTCAAGGCTTCTGCGGTGTAACCCATCGCCTGAAAATCGCCAATGGAAGTCACACCATCCCGTTTGGAAAGCTTGCGTCCCTCTGAATTCAGAATCAAAGGCGTATGGGCAAAGATTGGACAACTCAACTTCAGTGCCTGATAGAGCAAGAGTTGTTTAGCCGTATTGGCAATGTGATCCTCACCACGAATGACATGGCTGATTGCCATTGCAGCGTCATCAACCACGACGACAAGGTTGTAAAGAGGATCACCGATCGTGTTAGCAGGAGCACGTCGAGCAATGACCATGTCGCCACCGAGATCAGCACCCTTCCAGTGCATTGGGCCACGCACCAGATCGGTCCAACAAATGGTGGAATCGTCATCAATCTGAAAACGGATCACCGCCTCCCGGCCCTCCGCGCGGAAAACCTCCTCCTGAGCACTTGTGAGATGGCGATGACGATTGTCGTAACGCGGTGGTTTTCCAGAAGCTTTCTGGGCTTCACGCATCTCATCCAATTCTTGCTCGGTCGCATAACAGCGATAGGCAAGACCTTGTTCAAGCAAGTGGCGGATAGCCTGCCGATGACATTCAATCCGCTTGCTCTGGATGACAGGCTCTTGATCCCAATCAAGCCCCAGCCACTGGAGGCCATCGAGAATATTTTGGGTGAACTCCGGCTTGGATCTCTCCTTATCGGTGTCCTCGATGCGAAGTAAAAACTCGCCATCCTGATGGCGAGCGAACAACCAATTAAAGACAGCGGTGCGAGCTGTTCCTATATGAAGCGTGCCAGTGGGGCTTGGAGCAAGACGAACACGAACCGTCACTACGCCGGAGAAAAAAGACGGGACCGACGGGATTCGAACCCGCAACTTCCGCCGTGACAGGGCGGTGCTCT
>WTGE01000032.1 GCA_011525445.1 Synechococcus sp. CO36386bin_37 | reverse complement strand
CTTACACGCACTGTCCTTCGGAGACCCATTGAATATGCAGTCAAACTGACATGGGTTGAATTCAGTTGCTGTCACTCCTCAATTGGTTCAAGAGAGGTCAAATCAGAGAATTTGCCTGCTCAGTTTCGCTCCAGCGCGAGCGAGCTTCGTTTCGATATCGGCATAGCCACGATCGAGATGGTCGAGGCCACTCACCTGGGATTTTCCTTGAGCCACAAGAGCTGCCAAAACCATTGCGGCCGAGGCCCTGAGGTCAGTTCCCTTGACGGGGGCTCCACTGAGTGCAGGTACGCCCTCCACGACGGCGGTGTTGCTTTGCACCCTGATGGAGGCTCCCATGCGCTGCAGTTCGGCTACATGCTGCATGCGGTTTTCATAGATTTTTTCTGTGATCACGCTGGTGCCTTGTGCTGTTGCCAACAGGGCCATGAACGGAGCTTGCAAATCTGTTGGGAATCCAGGGAAAGGCTGGGTGGTGATATCAATCCCCTGGATTTCTCCAGGTGTAATTGTGATTTCTTCGCCATCGATTTCAAGTTTGCATCCGCAATCACGGAGTTTTTGCAAGACCGCAGTGAGGTGCTCGGGAATCACGGGCGCGACTCTGAGCTTCGAGCGGGTAATCGCAGCGGCAAGAAGAAACGTACCCGCTTCAATCCGGTCAGGAATCACGGTGTAGTCGCAGCCGTGGAGTTGTTCCACACCCTCAATAGTGATTGTGGGACCACCAGCTCCGTTGATTTTGGCGCCCATCGCAATCAGCAAGTTGGCAAGGTCTTGCACTTCGGGCTCTTGGGCCGCATTGGAGATCACGCTGGTGCCTTGCGCCAAGGCTGCAGCCATCAGAATGGTTTCTGTTGCCCCGACGCTTGGGCAATCCAAAACGATTTCTGCACCTTTAAGGCGTTGGACCTGGCCAGGAATGGAGGCTGAAATGATGCCATGTTCCACATTCACAACGGCCCCCAAGGCCTTGAGTCCGCGGATGTGTTCCACGACAGGACGAGCACCAATGCGGCATCCCCCGGGGAGGGGGACGCGTGCATGACCCATGCGGGCGAGGAGGGGACCGATTGCGAAGAAGCTGGCTCGCAGCCCATTCACTAATTCATAAGGAGGTGCGACACCGCTCACGTCGTCGGCAAGGAGATGCACGACTTCACCCTTGCGATTGACCTTGACGCCTAGTGACGACAGGATCTCTGCCATTCCGCCAATGTCGGTGAGCGGGGGGACGTTGCGCAGCGTGAGGGAATCTTTGGTGAGAAGTGAAGCGGTCATCAGGACAAGGGCTGAGTTTTTTGCGCCGCTGACGCGGAGCTCACCCTGCAGACTGTTGCCACCATCGATCTCGAGGTGCGGCTTGAGAATGTCTTGAGACGCAAGAGCCGCTACCTTCATGCCTGCTGTAACTAAATTCACGCCCATCTTGACGATCAAGCGTGAGACCGTCTAGACGGCCGGAGCTCAAACTGGTTCGATTGGGGTCCGATCCTCTTCAGAACACAAAAGATGATGTCGTATGGTCATCGAGTCACGTGAGTGATGGCTGCGGTTGTGGCGGAATTGGTAGACGCGCATGTTTCAGGTACATGTGTCTTCGGACGTGGGAGTTCAAGTCTCCCTAACCGCATTAGCTTGATTGGGTAAGGATTCCTAACTTCTTCATGATTGTGCTGAAGATCTCCAATTCATCGGAGGTGGTGGCTTCCAAGGTTGGTAAATTTCTTGAGTTTTTGACCCCTGATTCCATTGATCAATCCACGGTTGAGGATCAGGTGATTAAAAAATTGATTGAAAATCTTGCAGCTGAGGGGATCAAAGGTGAGATTGCTGCCGTTCAAGGGTTGGATCTCAGCGGTCAGGAACTCAAAATCCAAGGCGGCCTGAAGGTGCGCAAGAGCTCGAGCTTCTGAGATTAGTGGTGTTGGAAGGTCAGTCAGAAGAGCTGATCACCAGTCGTCGTAACCCTTTGGTGCGGCGACTTCGTTCTCTCTCCTCCCGTTCCGGGCGCAAAGAGCAGGGCGTCATCTTGTTGGAGGGAACGCACCAGCTTCAAGAACTTCAGAGGAGTGATGGCCCTCTCCCTGATCCTCTTGTTGTGGTTGCAACACCTGCCTGGATTGAAACGCATTTTTCTCTGATCCATGCTTTCCCTGGGCCTGTTCGCTTGCAAAGGATGAGCCATGAAGCGCTGCAGGCTGCCTTGACGACGGTTCATCCCGACGGTGTGGCCTGTTTGCTGCCGCTCTCCTGTTTGCCCTCTCAAATGGCAAACCCAGACTTTGTTCTTGCGCTCGATCGCATTCAAGATCCTGGCAACTTCGGTACCTTATTGCGCACCGCATGGGCTGCAGAGGTCCAGCAGGTCTGGTGTGCTTCCGGTGCCGATCCCCTGTCACCAAAGGTTGTGCGCTCGGCGGCTGGTGCGATTTTGAATCTTCCGATTCAGCGCTTTGGTTCTGATCCAACAGATGGGCTCGAACAGCTCGCTGAACGATTGGATCAAGCACGGGCGGCGGGGCTCCAGATCGTGGCCACCCTCGTGCCCGAAGCAACGGCCCATTTCAGCGTCCAACCCTATTGGGATCTCGATTGGACTCAGCCCACGGTTCTCCTGCTTGGTAACGAGGGATCGGGCCTCAACCCGCTCCTGCAGAGTTGCTGCACCCATGGGGTGACATTGCCTCACAGCTCAGCTGTTGAATCTCTCAACGTCGCTTCTGCTGCGGTCCCCCTCCTTTTGGAGAGGCGACGGGCGAGAATGACGTCTTCCATGCAGAAGATTGGGTGAGCGACGCCAGTTTCGACTTCGATGTGATCGTCATTGGTGCTGGATATGGCGGCTTTGATGCAGCCAAACATGCAGCTGATCATGGTCTCAAGGTGGCTGTCCTGGAATCTCGAGATATGGGTGGCACCTGTGTGAACCGCGGTTGTGTCCCATCTAAGGCCTTGTTGGCAGCCAGTGGACGGGTGCGTGAGCTGGCGGATGCAGAGCATCTCTCAGGGTTTGGGATTCATGCCGCTCCGGTGCGTTTTGAGCGCAAGAAAATTGCGGATCATGCCAATCAACTGGTGGCCACCATTCGTTCCAATCTCACCAAAACGCTGGAGAGGGCTGGAGTCACCATTATCCGAGGTCAAGGTCGGCTTGAGGGGCCACAGCGTGTTGGCGTTCGTGAGCTGAGTGGTGTGGACCGCGTGTTGACCGCTCGCGATGTGATCTTGGCGACAGGCTCGGATCCTTTCGTTCCACCTGGGATCGAAACGGATGGCCGCAGCGTGTTCACCAGTGATGAGGCGGTCAATCTGGAGTGGCTGCCACGTTGGATTGCGATTATTGGCAGTGGATATATCGGCTTGGAATTCGCCGATGTCTACACCGCTCTGGGATGTGAGGTCACGATGATTGAGGCCTTGGATCGGGTGATGCCCACCTTCGATCCCGATATCGCCAAGATCGCAGCCCGCAAATTGATTGACAGTCGCGATATCGATGCGCGCTCTGGCGTGTTGGCTCAATCGATTCAACCTGGAGCGCCGGTTCAGATTGAGTTGGTTGATATGCAAACCAGAGAGCCGGTGGAGACTTTGGAGGTGGATGCTGTGCTCGTGGCAACAGGCCGAGTTCCCTGCAGCAAGAATCTCAATCTGCAGTCGGTTGGCGTTGACACTAACCGTGGCTTCATTCCAGTGGATGACAGCATGCGCGTTTTAGTGAATGGTGAGTCACAACCCCATCTCTGGGCGGTGGGCGATGTCACCGGCAAGTTGATGCTGGCTCATACGGCCGCGGCTCAAGGTTCGGTTGCTGTTGACAACATCCTTGGGCTATCAAGGCAAATCGACTACAGGAGCATTCCGGCTGCAACGTTCACACATCCAGAAATCAGTTCCGTTGGTTTGTCGGAAGCTGATGCCAAGCAACTCGCTGGTGAACAGGGTTTTGAGCTGGGTTCGGTTCGGAGTTACTTCAAAGCCAATTCCAAAGCACTGGCCGAATTGGAGAGTGATGGTCTAATGAAGCTACTGTTCAACAAAAGAACGGGTGAGGTTCTCGGGGCACATATCTACGGACTGCATGCCGCAGACTTGATTCAGGAGATCGCCAATGCCGTGTCTCGCCGACTCAGCGTCACGCAGCTCGCCAATGAGGTGCATACCCATCCAACTCTGAGTGAAGTCATTGAGGTGGCCTACAAGCAGGCTGCTTCGGCAATGGGGGCCTGACTGATGGAGATTCGTCGTCGTCCACCCAACCCCAAAGTTCAGGTTGCGCATCTGCAGTATGCCGTCCCCCATGACGACAGCGAACCACGCAACATTCTTGAGAAAATTGTCTGGGAAAAGGATCGTGAGATCGCGGTTTCACGGGAGCGCATGCCCCTGGAGCAGTTGCGAAGCAAGGTTTCTGAGCTCCCACCTGCCCGTGATTTCCTTGCAGCGTTGCGCTCTGCAGCACTCAAGCCAGCTGTGATTGCTGAAGTGAAAAAAGCCAGCCCAAGCAAGGGTGTGATTCGAGAGAATTTCAATCCGGCCGCGATTGCGCAGGCCTACGCGGCAGGTGGAGCGAGTTGTCTGTCCGTTCTCACCGACAAGTCGTTCTTTCAGGGTGGTTTTGACGTGTTGGTTGCGGTTCGCGATGCCGTGGAGCTTCCACTTCTCTGCAAAGACTTCATCCTCAGCCCATACCAGCTGTATCAGGCTCGAGCTGCTGGCGCTGATGCAGCTCTTCTGATTGCCGCGATTCTTTCGGATCAAGATCTTGCCTATCTGCGTAAGGTGGCCTCTGCGCTTGGGCTCACCGTTTTGGTCGAGGTGCATGACGCAGAGGAAATGCAGCGGGTGCTCACCCTGGGTGGGTGCTCTTTGATTGGCATCAACAATCGGGATCTCACCAGTTTTGAAACCGATTTGGCCACTACGGAACAGTTGTGCTCCCAATTCGCAGAGCAGCTCGCTGAGCAGCAGATCCTCTTGGTCAGCGAATCAGGATTGTTTGATCGTGCGGATCTGAACCGCGTGCAATCCGCTGGAGCTCAGGCTGTTTTGGTGGGTGAAGCCCTGATGCGGCAACGGGATGTGGAGGCTGCGCTTCAGGCTTTGGTCAAGGGTTGAGACGCTGTCGGGTAGTGACCCGACAGCGTCATTGAGAGTGTTTGAGTCGCCGCCCTTGTCTCACCCTGATCTTCGTCCGGCAGAATTGGTTGAACTTGGGATCACGCCTTGCTGATCAGTGTTCTGACGGGCTTCGCGGCGGGTGCTGTACACGTTGTAGGTGGTGCTGATCATCTGGTCGCGATGGCCCCCTTCTCCCTGAGGCGGCCGCTTCAAGCGATGAAGTCAGGACTGGCCTGGGGCGGTGGCCACTCGCTTGGGGTCGTGGTGCTGGGTGTTGTCTCGATTGTGTTCAGGGATCTGATTCATGCTGAGAGCATGTCGGCATGGGCTGAATTTTTGGTGGGGGTGTCGTTGCTTGTGATAGGGGCTCTCGCCATTCGAACCGCATTCGGTTTGGAGTTGCATACCCATGAGCATCATCACGATGGTTCCTCTCAGCACCGTCATCTCCATCTCCACCTCCGTGGTCAGAACAACCATCGCCGCCATGCCCATGCAGCATCAGGCCTGGGACTGCTCCATGGGTTGGCTGGAGCCGGCCATCTTCTGGCTGTCATTCCTGCCCTTGCTTTACCAGTCCATGGTGCCGTCCTCTACTTAATTGCCTATTTGTGCGGATCGATGGGCGCCATGCTGGTCGTGGTCTGCACGCTCTCGTTGCTCACTATGCGTAGTAGCGCGCGCTTTCTTCCTTTTTTGGTGGGTTGCACGGGTGGGCTGTCGATTGTGACTGGAGCGATTTGGCTCCGGAAAACTTCGACAGTTTTATTTTGACGGTGCCGATACCACCGCTACAACTTCTCCGATCAAGCAGTCTCGCGGAATGCTCCCCCAATGCCTGCTGTCTGTGCTCGCATCGGGGCAGTCGCCCAGCAAGGTGAGACGGTTGTTTTCCACTGTTTTCAGTCGCTTGATCACCTGACGGGAAGGCTGATGGGGATGTCTGCACACCAGGATCTTTCCGAGGGCTGGAAGTTCAGCATCGGCCAGGAGAGGTCTAAGAACCACTCGGTCTTTGGGTTTCAGAGTGGGCCACATGGAATACCCCTCGACTTGCATCAAGCGACGTCGTCCACAAAAAAGCAGCAGAAGGTCTAGGCAACCTGCTGCTGCTGGTGTGGGGTTAGCTGTTAACGAGGCGTTCGGAATGGAACTCAGGAGGCGGTGACCCAGGCGTCAGAACGGCCTTTCGACTGCCAGAACATGCCGTGAATTTTTTCCACTGCTGCCATCAGCTCTTCCGCTTTGCCTTGGTCGACGTTGACTTTGCAAGCGCTGCACAGTTTCGCCGCTTTCCAGAAGGTGTCGTGGAGGTCGGGGAAGGTGGCCAGATGATCGGGCTTGAAGTAATCGGTCCAGAGGATCAGCAATTCCTTCTTGGTTTTTTGTGCTTCTTCCTCTTTGATAGCCACGAAGCGGGAGAACGTGTTGTTGTAGGTCGCCAATGCTGCTGCGTCACCCGCTGCAGGGGCTTCCATTGCTTTGATTTTCTTGGTCATCGAAAGTACAGCTTCAGCGTGAACGCGAGCTGAAGCAGGGTCATAGACACCACATGGACCATCGCAGTGTGCTTCGACAGTGGTTGCGGGTAGGCAGTGAACGAATGCTGATAGAGCCGAGCGAAACATCGGGTTTGACACAAAATTTTCGTTGATTCAGCCTACCTATGGATCAGCTTTTGATGTCTAGGAGCTCCACTTCGAAAATCAGGGTGGCGTCAGGAGGAATCACTCGGCCCGCTCCGCGCTTGCCATAGCCGAGGTCTGGTGGGATCACCAACTTGCGCTTTCCGCCAACTTTCATGCCTTGAACGCCCTCGTCCCAACCTTTGATGACACGGCCTGCGCCGAGCGGGAATTCGAAGGGGGTGCCTCGGTCGTAGCTGGCATCAAATTGAGTTCCGTCCTCGAGGGTGCCGCGGTAGTGCACGACAACGTTTTGTCCTGCAGACGCCACATCGCCAGTGCCGACTTCAAGATCAGTGATTTTCAATCCACTGGCAGTGATTTGAGGTTTTGCTGCTTCCATAGGGCCGCCGAGTGCTGAGGCATCAGCCATTTTGGTGTCAGGAGCCATGGCAAACAAGAAGGGATTGGGG
>WTGE01000463.1 GCA_011525445.1 Synechococcus sp. CO36386bin_37 | reverse complement strand
GTCTCGATCATGCCGAGAGCGATGCCCATGGTTTCGTTAGCCATTGCCTACCGAGTAAAGGGGGTGGAATGTTCGCCGCTGAGACTGCTCTGCCACCCGGCTACTCGTCAAGCTCTTTGGCGTTTTTGCAAGATCAATGTCCATAGTGAACATCATAAGTATTTCTGATCACCCTTCCCAGGACTGATCTGTAGCCCTGTGCGAGTTCGCGTGAGCACACCAACACAAGCCGTAGGCAAGAGCTGTCCCAACCCATATCTTTTTGATCGAAGCCAGGTTTTCCGAGCAATCGGAGTGGAATGTTCAATCCAACTCAGCTTCATTCTTGAAACAGTTCATATCTCCAGCTTTATCCCACACAATGGATATTTCCTCCGGTTTCCTGTGATCAAGTTGACCATTGCAAGCGGCAACCCACATAAGGTTGCTGAAATCGGTTCAATGCTTGGTCCACTTCCGCTTGAAGTAGTACTCCAACCACCTGAACTTGATGTAGAAGAGACTGGCCAAACGTATTATGAAAATGCCTTCCTTAAAGCTACTGCAGCTTCACAGCTCACAGGAACTTGGGCCCTTGCTGATGACTCCGGTCTTGAGGTCGACGCCCTGGATAATGCACCAGGTTTGTTCACTGCCCGATTTGCAGATTCCGATCAAGAAAAAATATCGAAATTAATTCAATTAATGACTGGTCATCCCTACAGAAGCGCACGATTCATTAGTGCCATGGTTTTGTGTTCTCCAGATGGTACTTCAGTTGAAAGTTCCGAAGGCATTTGCTGGGGTGAGCTGTTGCACACTCCTGCTTATCCCGATGGAGGCTTGGAATCAATGTTCTGGATACGCGAAACCCGTTGCAGTTATGGCGAAATGACACAAGACCAACTTAAAAGACTTGGAAGCCGGGGAAAAGCTGCAAGAGCCATGGCACCGCGCTTACGCCGAGAGCTCGGACTGTAAAGTGAGGAATTAGTTTTTTAGATGCCAATACCAATTAGAAACTATTTTTCAACCAATATCATTAATTCCTGTCGTGTCGGAATACCTGCATTAGTTCAAGTTGGTTTCGAAATTGGGGGTGCGGTCCACCTGCTAAAAAGAAATAGTTGATTTGTAGAACTTCCGAATTTGATTGTCTTGCCTTACGCCGGATGGGAAGCCACTTCTGCGGGCGAAAATGGGCAATGACCATGAAAAATCCCCAATTTTTGAAGGCGGCTCGCCTTGTGAGGTTCACGATCATGGCGGGGCCTCTCAGGGATGTCGCCATCCGATTCATCCAGGCACGATCGCGGAACGTCCCCCTCGAAACTTGCGATAAGTCGATTTTCCCCGACTTAGACCTCGCGGCAATGGCCGACCGGCTCGAGCGAGACGGCTACACGCCTGGCCTGAGACTCCCGAGCGACCTTGTCGACACCCTCCAGGCCTTCTACTCCGATTCCACCCCTACACCGTATTCCAACCCCCACGTCTCATGCCCGGCGATGCGAGCAGTCACTCATGACCCGAATCTCGTTGCGTTAGCGCGCCTGTACCTCGGAGTGGAGCCTATCCTCCACTCCACGCACATTTGGAGAACAAGGGCCGGGTCGTGGAATAAACATGGCAACAGGTTCCACTTCGACGTCGCCGACTTCAAGTCGTTGGTTGTCTTCTTTTACCTCTCAGACGTGGGTCCCGGATCAGGCCCCCACGTCGTTATCAAAGGGACCCAACGCCGAAAGTCCTTTCCCCAACTACTCAATCCGTACAAATCGGATGAGGAGGCGGCCTCTCGGTTTGGCGATCGTGTCGAGTTGGTCCTAGGCCCAAAAGGCACTGGTTTCTGCGAGGAGCAGACCATCTTCCACAAGGCCTTGCCGCCCCTGTCAGCTCGTCTCACTTTTGCCATCATCTACACATTGCGTCGCCCACCGAAATGGCGAAAGGCGCCCCTGTCCCCAGAGGAGAATCGGAGCGTCAGCGAGTGATTCGTCTGGTAGCTAAAGGCGCGCAAGCTGATAAGGCGTCACACCGGACTCAGGGATAATTTTGAAATGGAAGCTGAGCTTCCTAGTTCAGGGATTGAGGGCGAAACGCTGGGCGGGGCGACTTGTTGGTCAATCAGAAGATGTGTCATTTGGGCTTAGCAGCTTCGCAGTGGTTTTTAGCCCACACCGAATCGATTAACTTGAAGAACAATTACGGTTAATTGATTCAATTGCACGCATTGCCGCTGCAGCTGCTTCTTCAACATCCCCCTCACGTCCAGCAAGAGTCAAACGTCCAAATGCGCCTACTGCTTTAACGTCGACCAGTGTGATATTAGAAGACTTTTCAGCTTCATTCGCCGCAATCAAGACATAACCGGCAGGTTCCGTTTCAAGAATGAACATACTCATTCCTGCTTCGATCATCGACCCCCTTCGATTAAGACGGTTGATCAGAACGGCATGGTCAGGCGTGATCGCCCGGATCACCTCGGTCCAGCTGACATCAGCAGGGGTTCGACGGTCAACTGAACTGCCAATCGCTTCAAGTACAACATCACCCGAATGAATCACCGTGCTTTGGTCACGGTGATAAAGCGCCATCGAACCAAAAGCACGCTCAACCACCATCTGACCAAGGCGGACATTGCTTGCTTTGAGAGCGATATCGGTAACGCGATGCACAGCCATGCCAGGTGAGACTTCCATCCACAAGCAGGCGTCACCAGGGATTGGTAGAAAACCTTGGCTCACGGTTCCCATGTAAGCAGCGAGTTGGGGCTGCAAGGAATCAAGAAAAACGTATGTGCGCAGCTCGATGGACTGCACATGGCTGTTCTGCCGCAACAACCGCGGAGACTCACTGTCCGTGGTCACCACGCAGCTTGCTCCACCAGCGGAAGGATGAACCTCCGTTCCAGTCACGAGAGCGCTTCCGCCTACTCGCCGCTCTCGAGCATCGAAGCTTGCGAAACGCGTCATGGCGGGGATATTACCCGAAGGTCGCCAACAAAATCTCGATTGCGGCTTGCATCAGCCAAAGAAACCGATACCTTCCGCTCACAACGGGAGTTCAGAATGCCAGCGAATCCAACCCAGACTCCGGAGACTTCAGCCTTGCGTTCTGAGCTGAATGCCGAACAAGCCCTGGGAATGATTGGGATGGGCTTGATGCAAAAGCTTAATTATGAGGGCCCTGGTCGCTGGATCTGGAGTGATGCAGAGGATGGCGGTTCTGCGAATCTCACTGAGCTACGCCAAAGACTTGAACTCACGGATCTAGCCATCAAAACAGGTGCTCCACTGAGCACAGCCGAGATCACGCACTTATTGGGTGTTCGCCCTGGATCAGAGCAGGTCGAACGAGCTGGCATTCGTGCCAGTCGAATCAGCAGAAACGTTTGGCGCCTCACTCAGATTGAAAATAGCCCTGCCCAGTCAACCAACCCATTTGGAGATGATCGCTTCAGACGTCGGCTTTGAATGAAGAACATTCGATCCTGACCCGTTGAACAACCATAATTCAACATTACGGAACAATCTTATTACTCATATTGACCAGAGGCATCGGAGACATTGCCTAAGATAAGCGTAAATAGTATCTGTAAACAACTAATTGGAGGGACAGACTTCTCTCAATTTTAATGCTATTGCCTAAGTTAAATTCAATAACTAATTTTCATCTCTATAGGATTGCTTTAAGGAATTGGCTTTATCTCACTTGGCACAACATGTCGGGGCTTGATTCCAGATCAAAAGCAGTCAGGCATTTCAATGAATTAGCCAATTCATTAGCATCAACAACGGAAAACCGATGGATCAGGAATTGATTTTCAGCAGAATCCCGATCATACCCATTGCTTGTAATTCAACATTTTAAAAGTAAGCGGATTCAAGTTTAGGTTACTTTTTTGTCCATGCTTGCAATACCAAAAGCACATCCCACAAACCAAGAAAACGCGTTTTTCTCGGCAAAAATCAACTTAACGATCGGCTCTCATGGGTCCACATCTAGTTAATTCGCAGCGCTTGGTCCTCCTACGAAATCAATACTGATCCCAAAGAATTTTGAGAGGTCTGCGCAGTTGGTGATCTAAGCGTCATGGTGATTGATAAGACGCTGCCCCCACAACGATGAGCGTAAACCTGCTCAAGGAATCAGGACCAAGGGAGGTTTTCTGTGGACTGACCTCGATCGTCTGGCTGCACCGCAGGATGCCTGATGCGTTTTTCTTGGTAGTGGGTTCACGCACCTGTGCTCACTTAATCCAAAGCGCCGCGGGTGTCATGATTTTTGCTGAGCCACGCTTTGGCACAGCGATTCTGAGTGAGCGCGACCTCGCAGGCCTTGCCGATGCACAGGATGAACTCGATCGGGTCGCTCGTGAGTTGCTGGAACGACGCCCCGAAATTCGCACCCTGTTCTTAGTGGGATCATGCCCTAGCGAAGTGATCAAGCTGGATCTAGGTCGTGCGGCGGAGCGCCTCAATGATGAATTGAGAGGTCGCGTTCAGGTTGTGAATTATTCGGGCAGCGGAATTGAGACCACCTTTACGCAGGGCGAGGACGGTGCTCTCGCTGCCCTCGTCCCCTTACTGCCTGCTTCGGACCGACGTCAGCTCCTGTTGGTCGGCACCCTCGCTGATGCTGTTGAAGATCGACTGATTCACCTCTTTGGTCGCATCGGCATTAACTCCGTTTGCAGCTTGCCGCCCCGCCAATCCACTGCATTACCTGCTGTTGGTCCGGGAACCACCGTTCTGTTGACCCAGCCTTACCTCACCACGACTGCACGACTACTGCGAGATCGCGGTGCCCGGGTACTCACTGCTCCATTTCCTCTGGGTTCTGAAGGGAGTCGCAAATGGATGGAAACAGCGGCAAAAGACTTTCATATCGACGCTCAGCAGGTCGCATCCGTGCTCGACCCATTGGTCACTCGCGCCCAAAACGCTCTGGCTCCTCACCGAGACATCTTGAAGGGCAAACGCATTTTTCTCCTCCCTGAATCCCAACTCGAACTTCCCCTCGCACGTTTTTTGCAGAGGGAATGCGGAATGGAACTGGTTGAGGTTGGAACTCCCTATTTGAATCGAGAACAAATGCAGGAAGAGTTGTCCCTTCTTCCCGAAGGCACCTCTGTCATGGAGGGGCAGCATGTCGAACAGCAACTGGATCGCGTCCGAGCCAGTCAACCCGATCTTGTGGTCTGTGGAATGGGGCTTGCCAATCCACTAGAAGCAGAAGGAATTGCCACAAAGTGGTCGATCGAATTGGTGTTCAGCCCGATTCATGGCATCGATCAGGCGGGAGAACTAGCAGAACTGTTCTCGCGACCACTGCGACGACGAGGACTCATCTGCGAAGCGCTGAATCCACCAAGTAGCGCCCCCATCGACTCTGATCCTGTTCACGCCTGAAACCTATGCAACTCACTCTCTGGACTTACGAAGGACCGCCTCACGTCGGCGCCATGCGCATCGCTGCATCAATGAAAGGAGTGCACTACGTACTGCACGCACCGCAGGGCGACACCTATGCAGATCTCCTGTTCACCATGATCGAACGTCGCGATCAAAGGCCTCCAGTCACATACACCACATTTCAGGCCAGAGATCTCGGAGGTGACACTGCCGAACTGGTGAAACGCCATGTCAGAGAAGCCGTGGATCGCTTCCAACCGGATGCCCTTTTGGTTGGCGAAAGCTGCACAGCTGAATTGATCCAAGACCAGCCTGGTGCCCTAGCAGCTGGCATGGGACTCAACCTGCCAATCGTGAATTTGGAGCTACCGGCCTACAGCAAAAAAGAAAACTGGGGTGCCGCAGAAACGTTTTATCAATTGGTTCGGAGTCTGCTCAAGGATCAAGCTCCAGCGGAGCTCTCCCACGACCCGAAAGCATGGAAAACAGAAGGACGTCGTCCGCGTGTGAACTTACTTGGGCCCTCGTTGCTTGGCTTCCGCTGCCGGGACGATGTGCTCGAGATTCAAAGACTTCTCAGCATGCACGGCATCGATATTGGGGTCGTTGCGCCGCTGGGAGCCACCGTGACGGATGTCCGTCGACTTCCTGATGCCGACCTAAATGTCTGTCTCTATCCAGAGATCGCTGAATCCTCTTGCGCTTGGCTTGAACGCAGTTTCGGTATTCCCTTCACCAACACAATTCCGATTGGAATCGGAGCCACACAAGACTTCCTGGTGGAGGTCCACCAAATCCTCGGCATGACACCCCCCTCCCCCCGAGAGGGCATTCGTCAATCGAGGTTGCCCTGGTATTCCGAATCCGTCGACTCCACCTACCTAACAGGGAAAAGAGTGTTCATTTTTGGCGACGGAACCCATGCCCTCGCTGCGGCACGCATCTGCAAAGAGGAACTCGGCTTTGAAGTGGTTGGGTTGGGCACCTACAGCAGAGAAATGGCCAGGCCCGTCAGGGCGGCGGCCAGAGCCCTGGGACTTGAAGCCCTGATCAGTGATGACTACCTCACGGTTGAAGCCGCCATGGAAGCAGCAGCGCCTGAATTGGTTTTAGGCACCCAAATGGAACGTCACAGCGCCAAAAGGCTGGGTCTCCCCTGCGCAGTCATCAGCACCCCGATGCATGTCCAGGACGTGCCCGCACGGAACAGTCCGCAAATGGGATGGGAAGGAGCCAACGTGATCTTTGACAGCTGGGTGCATCCGCTCATGATGGGCCTCGAGGAACATCTCATCGGCATGTTCCGGCACGATTTTGAATTCATTGATGGTCACCAGAGCCACCTCGGTCATGCGGGAGGTTCAGGTGCTGTGGAAGCGGAACCCGTTGCGAACACGCTCAAAGACGAATTGAGCTGGACTGCTGACGGTGAAGCGGAATTAAAGAAGATCCCCTTCTTTGTTCGTGGAAAAGTACGCCGAAATACTGAAGCCTTTGCAAAATCCAATGGACGCAACCAAATCGACAGCGAAACCCTGTATGACGCGAAAGCACACTTCAGCGCCTAACTGTCAGACCTGGATGTGAATACACCCAACGAGAAAAAATCGGCTGAGTTAATGTGCTCAATTTTTTGCATCAGCTCGGCCGATTCCCCTCCAATCGCATCAGCATCTCAACACGAGCAATCCTGTTGTATCGATCATGAATTGAAAGCTGACTGATCAAGCTTGCTGAAGTTAAATGAAAACAACACCCTTGAAGAAGGTCTCTGCATGACCGCAACTCTCACCCGTCCAGCTGACGGTGACGGCAGTGTTCAGGTCCATCAGGAC
>WTGE01000143.1 GCA_011525445.1 Synechococcus sp. CO36386bin_37 | reverse complement strand
CAAGACCTTTGGGCCGCAGGTGTCGAAGATTTACAGGCTCAATCAGGCGAGTGCGACGTCAGCAGCAGATTATTTGGCAAGCCTGGGTGCTTCAATCAGCAAGGTGATCACGACGCGATTAACGTCGCAGGAAACTGCTTCAACAGGGACCCCAGCAAACAACACGGCCAACTCCACGGCCAGTACAACCACACTCAGTAATGTTGAAACCTATGGGGCATCGGTTGGTCCTTTGCGAGGATTAACGGGAACCACCGACTCACGCTTACAGACAATCACGTTGGTTGGGGATTCCAGGCTTGTTGCGATTGGAGAAGGCTATTTGAAGAAAATTGATCTGCGTCAGCGGCAGGTGGCGTTAACAGTGCAAATTCTTGATATCAATCTCAACAATGGCTCTGATATCGACAATAGTTTTGCGTTTCGGACTGGTAATACTTTTATTGTGAGCAGGAATGGTGAATTGCTCGCCAATTTCGGAGCCTACAAACCACCTGGAAATCCTGAAGGTGGTTTGCCTGGTTCTTACTCAGGCCAAGAAAACACGACTCCTTTGACAGGCACCGGTTCCCTAAATGGAGGAGATGGTGGTTTTGTTGATGAGCCCCGATCGGACTATGCTTTTCCAGGCTCCAGAGCGAATCTAAGAGGAACAGGAGTGGGGCCCTATCGGCCAAGCTTTGGGACATTTAAGAATCCGCTGCAGCCTGGGATTACAGAGATTGATGATGAAGGCGGTATCACAAGAGGTTCTCCAACACGCTTCCAGTATCCAGATAATCAATTTTTTGATTTCCTGAGGGCGCAGATTCAATCCAGTTCAACCAAAGTGTTGGCCAACCCGACACTGATTCTGCAGGAAGGCAGTGAAAAGTCCCTCGGCAGTGATGCTGCAAAAATTTCTTCCGACGGCAAAATTGGTCGAGAGAACAGCAATGAGGCCTTGGTGGCTGTCGGTAGTCGGTTGATTACGGGTTACAATGTAAAGCAAGATGCGAATGGCAATTCGTTTTGTGAGCCTAAATTTTCCAATGCCGGGCTCACATTTGGCGCTCGAGTTGAAAAGATTGATGATAATGGGTTTGTCTCTTTTTCATTATCTCCTGAAATTTCGGCTTCCACTGGTGACAGGGCTGCCGGAAACTGTGGAAACGTAAGTGTTATTAATAGTCGCACACTTGATACTGGTGTCGTTCGTGTCCGAGACGGTCAGACTCTGATTCTTACTGGTGTGATTTCCGATTCAGATGTTCAAGCAGTTACAAAATGGCCAATCCTTGGGGACTTGCCGCTGATTGGACAATTTTTCCGACAATCCAGTGGTGATCGCACCAAGAATGAATTGGTGATTCTTGTGACCCCTCGGATCATCAATGATGAGCAGGGAGGTCGCTTTGGTTATGGCTACAGACCAAGCCTCCCTGCTGCAAGGCAAATGATGAGCAGTTTTTGAGGGACTTTTTGAGGGACTATTGATGACAGTGGATTGCGTTCAACCAAGTCTTTTCTTGAACGTCAAATTCCTAACCCCAGTGGGATCAGTGCCTTGGCTGCCAATGGGGCCAGCATCTTGAACCCATTGATGGTTCCTTCCAGAAGCTGATTGCCGAAGCCGTTGCCAGCCTTCTGCTCTGTTGGTTCGAACCGGCGCGTGCTGATCGAATCGGCAGCGTTGTTGAGCTGGTCGGCCCAGGCATTGGCCCCTTGTTGTTCATACAAGACGGCGGCGTAACGGAAGTCCTGCTCCGCGAGCTGGTCTTTGGCTTGTTCGCTGCGACTGATCCCCCGTGCCACCCAGCTCAGGGGCTCCTCTGGGGAGCGCAGGATCGCTGCGCTGAACAGCTGCTCAGCCTCAGACCAACGGCCAGATTGCGAGGCTTCCACCCCGGCGTTGTGCAGAGCGGCATGGCTCTGCATTGCTCGGTTGATTCCTGTTGCACCCTGCCAGTGGGCTTCCTCCAAAGCGTTTGGACTCAGCCGGGCACCACTGAGATCGGCAAAGCGCAGATCGGTGCCATGCAGGAGGCTGCCTTCGAGATTGGCGCCCCGCAGTGAGGCGCCGCGCAGGCTGGTGAAACTGAGATTGGTCCCTCTCAAGTCAGCTCCATCCAGTTTGGCTTCGCTGAGATTGGCCCTTTGCAGGCGGGCATCGCGAAGGTCTGCATCGCGAAGGTCGGCATGCACCAGATCGGCATCGGCGAGGCGGCAGTTGCGGCAATCACCCTCCTGAAGCACCTGAATCAGGTCATCCATGCTCTCGGCATGCACCGGACTGGCGATCAGCACTACACCCAGCCAGGGCATCCAGCGAGACGGATTCAACACGTTGGCTTGTTTGGTTGTACTGCGTTGTATCGGCCTTCTCCGGCGTCGTCGACCTCGGCAGGGCACAACGGGTGGGCAGGATGTCATACACCAGAGCCCGACGGTGTGAGCAACGGCCTTCCTCCCCATGGAGGCAATCTCAGCCAGGAAGCCCGGCGGCTGGGCATCCCGTCTTCCCAGTTGTTGGATGCCAGTGCGTCTTTGGTGCCATTCCGGCCCCCACGCATTCTGCGTCGAGCGTTGAAGGTGGCGATTCAAAGCCCTGCTCTGCGCGACTATCCCGACCGTGGTCAGGCTGATCTGAGAGCTGCGATCGCCTCCTGGCATGGCCTGGATCCCGAGCAGGTGCTCGGGGGCAATGGGGCTGCAGAGCTGTTCACCTGGGCCGCTCGTGATGCAGCGGCCTGTGGCCTCAATGCTCTGCCTCAGCCAGGATTTGCCGATTATTCACGCGCCTTGCGCTGCTGGGGTGGTGCCACGCAGGGGGTGCCATTGCCCATGGAGTGGAGTGCCTGTTGGCCTCAACCGTTTCCAGTTGTTGAATCTCCGAACCGTGCAGACGTCATCTGGATCACCAATCCCCACAACCCCACCGGTCAGCTCTGGAGTCGTGCTTCGTTGGAACCGCTGCTGGAAACCCACGCGCTTGTGATTTGCGATGAGGCCTTCCTGCCACTGGTGCCAGCCGGGGAGGATCAGTCCCTGCTGCCTTTGGTGGCCAGGCATTCCAACCTCATTGTCATTCGCAGTCTCACCAAACTGTTCGCGATTGCGGGATTGCGTCTTGGTTACGCGGTGGCTGCACCGGAGCGGTTGCATCGATGGTCTGGTTGGCGTGATCCCTGGCCGGTGAATGGTCTGGCGACTGCGGCTGGTGTTGCAGTGCTGAACACTCCCTGGGCTCTGCGGCGTTGGCAGGGTCGTGTTCAGCAGTGGGTCCAGGAGGAAGGTGCCTGGTTTCGGAGCCGCCTTCAGGGCCTTGCAGGAATCACTGCCTATCCGTCTGCAGCGAACTATCTGCTGATTCAGGGGGATCAGTCCTTGCTGGAACGGCGTGAGAATGTCGCGCGCCAGGGAGTCCTGCTGAGGGATTGCCGTTCTTTCGCGGGCCTGGGAGAGAGTTGGTTGCGGATTGGTTTGCAGGATCGACGCGGGAACCGACGCATCCTGCGCTCTCTGGGGCGCACTTGAGGGCACTCAGGGGAGAAGTTCCTGGATCAGTGCGACCAACTGTTGATCGGCATCCTCAATCGCCAGCTCCCGCATGGATTCAGACATTTTCAGCAGCGGATCGGCGCTGGTGCTGCCACCCTGAAGACGGGGGCCAAGCAGTCGCCAGACCGTCTCGTGCAGGGTCGTCTCGGCGGGGTCATGCTGATGCACGATTACAGCCGCAGCCAGTGCTGCAGCACTGGCTGCATTGGCATCCTGATGCTGATCGGCTGCTTGCGGAAAGGGCACCAGCACGGAGGGCGTTCCGCTCACAGCCAGTTCACTCAAGCTGCCGGCACCAGCTCTGCTGATGGCGAGATCGGCATGTTGCAGCAAAGCCGGAATGTCATCGCTGAAGGCGCGCTCCACGAACAGGGGGTGTTCGAGACATCCCACATCGGGGTCGTTGTTGCCCGTGAGATGCACCACCCGACAGCCGCTGCTGAGCAAATCCGGAAACAGCACACGCGCCATCCGGTTCAGACCCAGTGCCCCCTGGCTGCCGCCGATCACAATCAGGAGGGGGCCGTTGCCCTCTGGGACCCAATCCGGCAAGTTTTGTTTCTCAAGAAAAGCGGCTCGAACGGGGGTGCCGGTCACCATGGCGCGGCAGCCTGGGATGCGTGGTGCGGCTGCTTCCAGTCCAACGGCAACACGGGTGCAAAACCGTCCTAATAATTTTGTGACCCTGCCGGGAATGGCATTGGATTCGTGGAGGACAACAGGAATGCCACTCCACCGCGCAGCCAGGATTGCCGGAGCAGCGATGTATCCCCCCGTGGTGAAAACGGCATCAATCCTGTCTTGCTTGATGAGGCGACGCAGGCTGCCGCTTGCTGCGAGAAGCTGCAGAAGTTGAATCAGCTTGCGCAACCCTCGTCCTTGTAATCCTCCTGCCTTCACCGTGGTGAGTGGATACCGGCGCGGGACAAGACGGGTCTCCAGGCGATCGGGAACGCCGACCCAGCTCACGCTCCATGGCTTCGGCAGAGCGTCGGCGACGGAGAGGGCGGGAAACAAGTGCCCGCCGGTTCCGCTGGCAGCAATCAGAAGCCGTGACATGAGCTCGAGCGGAGCGCTGGAGTGCGCCCTAACTTAGGGGGCACTAAGGGGATGTCTTTATGTCTCGGGCGCTCCGTGCCTCGCTTGTTGCTGCGTTGCTTGGCTCAGCCCTGGCGCTTCCTCTAGAGATGCGGGCCGCGGCACAGCTGTCACGTGATTTCACGGACCGGTTGGAACTCGCCCTCAACGAGGCTGACGACAACCCCGCCGCGTTGAAGGCCTTGTTCACAGCGGGGCAACTCGCTGGGGTGAAGGAGCGTTATCGCCAGTTCAGCCAACGGTTCCCGCAGTTGCGCTGGTCGGTGAGGCCGGGCATTCCCACAGCCGATGGACGATCAACGATTCAAATCGGGGTGAGCGGAAGACGCCAGCAGGATGGTTTGAGTTATTCCTTCTTGGCCAATCAGCGTCTTGCTGTGACGACTGAAAACGGCTTGATTGCCCAGCAGGAGATCCTGAGTGATCAATCGGTCATGACCAGTGCCAAGGGGTCGCTTCCGATCAGTCTTCTCATTCCAGACAGCGTGTTGACAGGAAGCCGTTACGACGTTGATGTCGTGGTGGATAAGCCCCTGGGCGATGCGTTGTTGGCGGGTGGATTGATTGCGCTCACCCCGGAACAGGTCTCGGCTCAAGAGAGTCCGGATATTCAGCTCCAGCCCCTTGGCGGCGGTGGGTTGTTCAAGTCGGTTCAGGCTCCGTTTGAGCCAGGTGTTCAGAATTGGGCGGCTTTGCTCGTGCATCCCGAGGGGGTGGTGAGTGTGAGCAAGCGGGTTCGCGTGGTGGAAAAAGCGAGTCAGCTCAAGCCTTGATTCCCCTGCGCTGGATAGCAGCGTCTGAGAGCTGATACATCAGCATTCCCCAGCCCCTGTTGCATGAGATCGAATTCTTGGTCGTGAACCAAATGAGTGATCGGTAACTCCAATTGTTGTTCCTCGGCGGCTTGCAGTGCAATCCCAAGGTCTTTGTGATGGAGTTGCACCTTGAACCCCAGGGGGTAATCATCCGCAAGCATGGCGGCAGCGCGATGTTGCAGAGCCCAGGAGCCAGCAGCACCCTGTTGCAGTGCGCTCACCACCTGGTTCATGGGGAGCTGGAGATGTTGGCCCAGGGCGATGGCCTCTGCCACTGCGGCATAGCTGCCAGCCACGAGCACCTGGTTCACGGCTTTCACTTTCTGGCCGCTGCCAACAGCTCCGAAGTGATGAATGGAGCCTCCAATGGTGTCCAAAATCGGGCGTATCACCTCCAGAACGTCCTGATCGCCGCCACAGAGCACTGTGAGCGATCCCGCTGCAGCGCCTTCAGTGCCTCCAGTGACAGGCGCATCGATGTAATGGACGCCTTGTGCTGCGAGCTGTTGGGCCATGGCTTCGGCAGTCGCAGGGGCGATGGTGGAGCAATCGATCACAACACTCCCTGCACTGAGCGTGGGCCCCGCTCCTGACTCTCCCCACAACACGTTGCGAACGGCATCATCATCACTGACGCAGAGCAACAGGGCGCGGCAGCCGTCGACGGCTTCAGCAGCGGACCGGCACCGGGTCACGGCATGGTCCCCAGGGGCCCTGAGACCAGCGGCTGATTCCGCCCTGCGGCTACGGGTATGAACGCGTAATCGGTATCCAGCTCGGTGCAGGTTGATGGCCATCGGTAAACCGAGAGCGCCGAGACCGATCACAGCGAGTGCGCTGGGTGGGTTGAGCGGTCGAGGGAGAGCAGCGTTGAGGTTCAGAGGTGGACGACTTCAGAGCCTGAAAAATTTAAGGGTGAGTTGGATTTGGTCATGCTTCATCGCCAGTTCGGTCAGATCTAGATCTATCAGGGCAGACAAGATTCATGCATCCTCTGCAGATTGCCCTTGATGGCCACCGACAACCATGGCAAGCGTTATCTGGTGATTCCCTGTGTGGCGCTCGTTGCCGCTGCACTTCACCCAGGCCATGTCTGGGCTGAATCGCCCATGCGCTCCCCAGCACCCGGGGCTTCGCTCACGGACGTACAGAAGCGGCAGGTGTTTGAGGCACGGCGACGTTGGGAGCTCGGCAGTATTGACCGGCAAAAAGCTTTGTTGGCAGCCAAGCAACGTTGCATTCAAGCCGCCAGCACCCCCAGTGCCTTGCTTGAGTGTCATCGGGAGCAACGCCAGGGCCGCCGCGCGTTGTTTCAGGAGGGCCGCGCTGCCATGAAGGCGGAATTGCAGCGACTGGGGCTACCTCCCAGGCCCGGTCGGAGTGAATTGCAAAAAAAAGGCCGTTCCATCCGGAACGGCACTGAGTTCAGCTGATCAATCAGCGGTCTGGCGTTGCCGATCGACTCAAGCCGCGTCATCCAGTGCGGCGACTCCTGGAAGCACCTTGCCTTCCAGCAGCTCGAGACTGGCGCCGCCACCGGTTGAGATGTGAGACATCTTCTCGGCCAGGCCTGCCTTCTCAACAGCCGCAACGGAATCGCCACCACCAATGATGGTGCAGCAGCCTTTTCCACTGAGTTCAGCCAGAGTTGTGGCGATGGCGTTAGTGCCGGCAGCGAATTTGTCGAATTCAAAAACGCCCATGGGACCATTCCAGATCACGGTCTGGCAATCCGCCAGGGCAGCCTGGAACACCTTGATGGCATCCGGACCGATGTCGAGGCCCATCCAC
>WTGE01000010.1 GCA_011525445.1 Synechococcus sp. CO36386bin_37 | reverse complement strand
GTCTAAGGGTGCGCAACCAAATTCGAAAGATGGGTCCGCCGAACATCAAGGTTCGGTTTCGAGACCTCAGCAGCGACATTGCTTTGATGCTCTGCAATGTCCAGTGACAACAAAGCCATCTCAGTTGTCAGTATCTTCATCGTTAGCTCTGAGAGGCATGAGTTGCTCGTGATGCAGAGCAAGCGTCAAGCGTCTTCAAAGTATCGAAGCATCGGCAGGAGAAAACCGTTGTAGGCAGTAAGCACCCATTAACTAGCCGTTTATGGAAAGCCAAACCGAACGTCGGCCGTCAGAATGTGATGTCATCAAACCTATCAAAGATGGACATCACAAAATCAGTTTCAATTGTCACAATCATAGGGGCGTTGGTGCTGGGCATCTGGATTGCGAACACCTCCTGGCGTTCTCGTAAGCAGATATGGCAGATACAAAGTGCATTCATCGGCGGCTCAGTTGGTTTTGTCGCAGGCAGAATTACAATCAAAAAGAATCAGCCCTAAGCTCCAATACCTGGTAGTGAGCGATAAAATCGGGCTCGTGGCACGGAAATCTGCACGATTTATTTACTCATCACCCATTAGCATCCGGATCAAGTGTTGAACTTGAACTTTAATACGTTCAGAACCTTTTTGAAAGGGTGTAGCGTTTGCGATTCATGTTTGGATATTGTCTATTCCTTGAATGATGCTGATAGCATTGAAATTACGCGATAATCAAATCAGCTAAATATTGAGTAAATATGCTCAATACATCCTGCTCATGTTGGTATTGATAATGACAGATCAAGGGCTCTCCTGACCCTTAAATTAAATTCAAGGTGATGAACGACAGGCAATCCTTGCTTGACGCATGGTCACTCTCAGTGTTTTAATTAAAATCTAGAGGCTGGAATGAAGTATGTGCACAATTAATTGGCTTGGAACAATTAGCGTAATTGTTTTGATGATTACTCTTTGCTCAATTTCATACATGAATACTCACCCAAGATCACAATAGCCAAAGTCTATTGTTCGAAGATGTCATAGCTGTAGCTCAATCAGAACTGAAAAGTGCTCGCGTTAAAAAATCGCCATCGCCATCACCACAGTCAAAGCTAAATATTTCAATCCTTTAACAGAAGGGTGGGATTGATTAACTCTAAGCCATCAACGGACTTGAGAAACATAAAACACCCTCCCGACGATTCAATGATTTTCGTTCGTAGCATCTGTGCATTAAGGTAGAGGTTTTTGACTTGGTTTTTCGTAAGGTACTTTCTCACAAGTTCATAGGATTCTTTGGCTGCCTCATCAGCAGTATCAAAACCCTCTACGGCTCTACAACTTCCCACAGCAAGCACCAAAGCAAACATATATGTTGGATTTTCATGAAACCTTTTTCTAATGTAAGCTTCATCAGCTTTTACCATTAGGAATGTAGATACAATTAACAAGAGAATTGGTTTCATTTATTACCATAAATTGTGATTAATGGTGTTTTTGCGAGGGCATAACTAAAGACAGCTAAGGGCCCCTCGCAAGTCGAAAATCTCATCGAAATTGTTGGCTAGGTTTTTGTTAAACTATTTAAGCTGTCTTATGCTTAAATACTGTAAGAGTTGCTACTATCTCTATTGCTAAAGTCTCTAGTCTCAACCTAATTCGTATGGTCGGTGAAGTTCATTCGCGTGCGCATCAGTGAAAAAAATTCTGTTCTCGCCCACAGAAATGATTAAAAAATCACAGCTACCGGCCTCGTTAACCAGCCCTGCAACTTTTTCAGTGAGCCTGGATACCAGTGGTGATTTCAACCGCATCCTCGAGGCCGATTCTCATCACGCCTAGATCATCAGAACTCACTTCATTTTCAATGCACTGGCAGGACGCTGAGCAAAAAGCTGCAGTGTAGAGAAGACCTGCAATAAACTGGTGCAGAATGAAATAAAAATAGCTTAGAGCTTGATAGTGATGCGCTTCTATGCGTCGTTCCAACTGGAGTGGACTGTTTCAGGGGTGATGAATAAATTAGGCAATAAACACCAAACGCAAATCGATATTGTTGATGAGTCTCTCGAAAGATAGGCAGCAAAGCAAACAACTTCTCCTGACTTTCCCTTTACAGAGAAACATAACTTTCAGCCCATTTTGTTATGAGCATCAAGAGTGCTGACAAGTCATTGACCTTCTGTAGCACCTGTAAATAAAGCCAATACAATTACCACGAAACTATTTGTTACATACTATTGTTATGTACGACACGCTGTTAGATAATAATCCACCATTCAGAATAATAAAGGTATGCCGCCAAAGCTTTTTCAGTTTCATCAGTAACGGTGCATCCAAAAATCGCCTCAGAACCACATCTGTTTTCATTTAGAAGCTTAGTCACATCTTCAAAATTAATTATTGAGTCATTATTTTCCCGTTTGCAGATCACCTTCTTAGCTTTATTTAAAGCCTCAATATTCATTTTTCCTGTTTTACCTTCTCCGGCAAGCCTTATCAAATCAACAACGAAAGATCGAGGTTTAGCAGCGTCAACATCATTCAGTCCATCAATGAGAGGTCCCGAAAAACTAATGAGCCCTTCAACCTGCTCGTAGATATTCTCGAATTCATCATCATCTTTATCAGCAAAAAACTCTTCAATAAACTTCTCAACTGCATGACCTGCCGCTACACCAATGAAGTCCCAGAAGGGTTTTGCATCAATTAAATCGTAAAGTCTTTGTAACTGTTCCTTAGTCAGGTTCTCAGTACTGAATGCAGTTGCAGTGGTCATACGTTTCTGTTGAGCAATATGGGTTGTTGAACAGTTCAGACACCCTCTTTTGAAATCACAATGAGCTGAGAGATAGTATATTTACTGTTGAAATACAACCAAGAATGAGCAACATTAACCACAATTGACGCGAAAAGTTTATTGAAACCATCTGACTGTGGAGCTCGCAGCTGATACTTCATTTATACAAATACTTGCCAAGGGAAATACTTAATTCAGGCAAGTGATTCAATGAGAATTGAATGAAGGGAAAGTCCTTAAACCGAACCCTGATGTACGGCTGACCCATCTTTCTCGTTGAACCAAGCAGCTCTAGACCTTGCTGGTCCCTTTCGGAGACACCCATGACAACAACAACACTTCGTACACCAACCGGTCTTGTGACCCGAGATGGTGAAGGTCACGGCAATGTTTATGCCAGAGAGCCCCGTATGGAAATGGCACCAGCTGATGCGGGCTGGGGCTTCCACGAGCGAGCCGAAAAGCTCAACGGACGTCTGGCGATGATTGGTTTCGTTGCGGCAATGGCCACTGAACTCATCAGCGGTGAGGGCTTGCTCCACACGATTGGGCTTTAATCCTGTCGTTGGGAGGCACGCATCCCATGGATTTTCAAGTGGGTCTACAAATGGTTGGGATCAGAATGAATTGAACGACAACAACCCGCCACGAGCGGGTTTTTTTTGCCTACTGAATACAAGCAAAGCTGAAACTGCCTACTGCAGCGAGCAGCAGCAGCAGTAATAGCAATACATCATTCGCTCAATTGATTCCATCCTTATCAAAGCAGCGTTCCCTGCGCCTGTCGTTATCGTGGCGCGGAGCAGCTGAGCTGGCACGTGCTGGCACACCTCTTCAGCCAACAGCTGCTCAAGAGAACGGCAGTGCAGAGGACCTCGGTGATGTGATGAGCATCAGCCTTAAGGCGCATTGCAAGGAGCAGGAACACCAAACCAGGCAGGCATCGGTGGTTTCCTGCCTCTCTCTGTTGGTGAGAACAGTGTGTTCTTTGCTGATGTGCTGCTTAACGCCAACTTTGCTGATCGAGCTGGCGACAGCAGCATCATCAGTACAGAAGTTGCTGGCACCACCATCAGCACCTCATCAAGGCTTGGTTATCGCTGGCTGAATGATGACCGCAGCTGGATGTACGGGCTGAATGCTGGTTATGACAGCAGGCCGATGAATACAGGTGGAACCGATACCGGCATCAATGTCAGCGGCACAGAGAAAAGTGCTTTCTTCCAGCAGGTGGCAGTCAATGCAGAGGCTGTTTCCAATGACTGGAACTTCAATGCCTATGCCTTGATTCCGATTGGTGATACGGAGCAACAGCTCAATAGCGTCTATCTAGAAGGTGCATTGAATACCGACGGGCTTGATGTTGGTTATTTCATCACTCGAGACGTTAATACTTCTGTTGGTTATTACAACCAAAATGGTGATCTAGGAACAGCTGATGGTTCTGGCGTGCTCGGACGCATGGCCTATGAAATGACCAGTGGCGTCACAGCAGGAGTCAATATCTCCTATGACGAAGCATTCGATACAAGAGTTTCAGCTGATATCAAAGTGTGCTTTGGTGGTCCAAGGACAACAAAAGCTAAGAAGAAAAAGTGGGAGAATCCAACAATTAATGCACTGACTTCATCACCCAAACACAGAAATGTAAGAGTGCACGATAAGTTCTGCACGGCTGCGATATATGGATTTAGAGTTAAAAAACCAGGCTGCCCACCTTAAATCAAGGTGTCAGTTTTTGAATGTGATGTTTCAGTGTGCGGGAATTACGCAAACCATTGAGCGCATTCGCATAGCGAACCCATCGACATTTCAAACCTAGTGGTGGCTAACATTGTTTGAACCCTAACCTCCAAAGTTCCTGCCACCACTTGGGCTTTTTGCTTCTTTATTCACTGCCTAATCACGCCTAAATGCAATCCAATGCCTGGCATCCAATCGTGCCAGTATTTTTTGTTGATGATTTCTATATTAATCAACTCCGATTTAAATATTTAGGCAATGCAAACGCATCCTCTGCATTCAAGATCTCTAGCAATACACTTATCTCCTCAATTTATTCACCACAGCATTAACCGTGAATTACTATCACGGATGCCATTTGCACGTCTAAATCTCACCGTAACTTGATGCCACTCCTCTGGGATTTGATTGAGCCGAACATCAGATGCAAAAGGTAATTTCTGCTGTCCTGGTGTGACTCGGTTCTTCTTGCTTTGACTACTTCTACTTTTTTTACCAGACGTTTCAGCATCCTTGCGCTCCAGTGGCATCTCGAGCCGCCTTTACTTTTGTCGCTGTAATACGGGCAGAACCGTGCATATCGCCTGGAACATCCCTTCAAGCTTGATGCCAATTGCAGAAAGCTTGGGTGCCATTACTGAATACCAAGCAAACGAATGCATCAGCTTTGGCAATTCACTTGCATCGTCAGGTCTGATTAGAAAATATAAATGATTAGCCATCAGACATACTTTATACAAGCGATGAGGGACCTTTTGCTTGGCTTTAGTTAGTACGGCTAACAGCACATCCCTTCTTAATCCGTTGGCATTCAAGAACTGACGGCTATTGCACCTGAGCGTGATGTGAAAGGAGTAACCTGCTGGTAGATAGCGCGGTTGACGTGCCATATCCTGACCAAGGTTCTATGCCATTATTGACAAGATGCTAATGATAAGCTTTAAAGGTCAAATGGGAAGTAGCACCAAACGCTTTAAACAGCATCACCAAGCTGTTTGCACTGAACTCGACGGCAATGTAGCTTTATTTCAAAGCAATACCTGCGACTATCTTGTTCTCAATGAGACAGGTCCAGCTATTTGGAATGCACTCAAGACGCAGCCAACAATGCCTGAACTCTGCAAGAGTTTACAGGAGGAATATGAAGTCACTCCAGATGAATGCAAGTCCTCTATTGAAACTTGGCTGAAAGCTGCCTTAGAAAAAAAAGTGATTGCCGTAGTTGATGATTAAAACAAAAAGTGTGTTTTGAGCTTTCTTACCCAGATTTCACCACCAAGTTGATTGCCTCCAAGCATTTGGAAACCAAGTCGTGCAAAATAACGGCGCATGGATGCTTTCTGCAAGCCAGAATTAATATTTTCAGATAGTAACACTTTTGCTCGATGATCACGTTTCTCTGCTTCACGATCAAACCCTTCAAGGAATGTTCTAAAGAGCTGGTTCGCTAAACGTGGTTGCCTGGATTCTGGGATTACGTACATGCGTTGAAAGTAGGCATGGCTTCCAAGGTCTAGTGAAATTTCCAACTCTCGCAATACGACAAAGACAATGCCGGTAATTTCACCTGACTGATTACGTGAGATCGCGGCTGGCTGTCTCAATATTGACTTTTTGAGCAAATCCATTTGCTGTAGGCCATGACTGTTTCTTGATGTAATTCAGAAAGATCTCAATTCATTTTGATATGTATTTCCATGCTGACTCCAAAAAACCTTCAATTTGCTTTTGAGCTGATCGCTCACTTCTCCAAATGCAAATTCAATTCGAGGATCAGTCAAGCTCTGGGCCCTCGTATTGAAAGCGCTTCATCGTTTCAGACAATCCCTTAGCGAGCCGCATTCGCTGCTCAATGGAAAGCTGTTCTGCTCCTTCACCTGTGCGCCCTGAGCGAAAAAACCGCTCACAACCGGTCGATTTTTCTGCAAAGCCATCCGCATCTTCCTCGAGCTTCTTGAGTCGATCGATGGAGGTATTTTCTAAGGTCTGACCAATGAGTTTTGAGTCATTAGGAAGCCCTAAAAAGGTGGCTAATCCAGTAAATGTTTCTACCCCTTTCGCCAGCATATCTTCATAACGCAAAATCAAGACTGGTAGCTGAGTTTGATCAGCCCAAGAGCACACATGTTGATCCCAGCGACCCATATATTGTCGTACTTGACTACGACCAATGTGATCCCCACGCCTCAGGCTTGCATCGGAATCCAGGAGAAAATCAACACACCGCTCGAACGGCCAGGAGAAAAAATAACTGAGTGATACGGCCACGTCTTCTGGGTGGCGCAGGATATAAACAACCCCAGCGCAACCTGCTGTACTAACAATTGGTCGTCCAAGTGAATCAGGCGACTGAAATGCATCATGCACTTTGTGAAAACGCTCGCCAACTGCAAAAAGCCATGCACTGGCACCTGCACGACCGCGCAGAGGATCAAGCTCACTGAAACTCAGATCACAACTATTGACCCCCAACTGATCATCAATCCAAATTCTGGATGAGGCAATTGCTCCCGTTTCAATATCTTGGTTCAGGTTTAGCGCTTCTCCGGGATTGTCTTCAGTCAGTCGCAATAATTCAGTGATAAAAATCCGGCACCAGGTATTCCCTGACTTGGGATAAGAGACGATATACCAATAGCTGTGATCTTCAGTGTTCAACTGCATCCTCTTCTTTAGTCTCACTGCACTATTGCATCGATTCAGGCTGCATGAGGTTAACTTCCTTGAGGCTTTCAGC
>WTGE01000012.1 GCA_011525445.1 Synechococcus sp. CO36386bin_37 | reverse complement strand
TTTTTGCTGAGTTAGGGCTGAGCGATCAACTGATTGAAAATCAAGAATTCCAAAAAATCTTTTCCGGCGACCTCTCGTCCTGTGAGGATCCAATGCAATCTTATGGCTGGGCTACTGGATATGCACTGTCTATTTACGGTACTGAATATAACCAACAATGCCCATTTGGTAATGGCAACGGTTATGGAGACGGCCGCGCAATATCCATTTTCGAAGGGATCATTGGAGGTGATCGTTGGGAGATGCAACTGAAAGGTGGTGGACCTACTCCCTACTGCAGAGGTGCTGATGGTCGAGCAATTCTGAGATCAAGCGTAAGAGAATTTCTTGCTCAAGAGTTAATGCATGCTCTTGGAGTTCCCACATCTCGCTCCTTCACTCTCTATGTCTCAGAGACAGGAACGGTCCGAAGGCCTTGGTATTCCGAGAATTCAAGCTCTAACGATCCAGATATCTTAGTTGAAGATCCAATTGCAATCGCAACGCGCGTTGCGCCATCATTTTTACGTGTTGGACAGATGGAATTATTTGCACGTCGGGCTAGAAACAGCCATCAATCGCAGGCTCATGAAGAGTTGCGATTAATTGTTACACATTTAATTGAGCGTGAGTACAAGAGAGAGATTGATCAAACACAAGAATTCCCCTTTCAATGTGTCCAGTTGGCACGACTGTATAAACAACGCCTTGTTTCGCTCGTAGCTCATTGGATACGTGTTGGTTATTGCCAAGGAAATTTCAACAGCGACAATTGTGCAGCAGGTGGATTCACTCTTGATTACGGTCCTTTTGGATTTTGTGAAGTCTTTGATCCTGAATTCCAACCATGGATAGGAGGTGGCAAACACTTCTCATTGTTCAACCAACCAGCAGCAGCAGAAGCAAATTTTGTTATGTTCTGGAAAGCTATAAGAACTCTACTTAAAGAAAATAAAATTGCCTTAGAAAATTTAGACATAATCTGTTCAAACTTTAAAAACGATATGAATCAATCCATGCATCGAATGTGGTCAGACAAACTTGGGTTGAAGCAATACAATCCTCAACTCGTTCATAACTTAGTACAACTCATGATCGACACTCAAGTCGATTTCACAATCTTCTTCCGTGAACTCTCACAAGTTCCCAGTGAATGCTCAGAGATACAAAAAAGTTTCTATGCACCGATCTCCCAGCAACTGGAACGTCGGTGGAACGATTGGATACACCTATGGCGTCAGCTTCTGGCCCATGAAGGTGAACGCCCCGAGATCTCCAAGAGGATGAGGCAAATCAATCCGAAATACACTTGGAGAGAATGGCTGGTTGCCCCAGCCTATCAAGCAGCCAAACAAGGTGATTACTCACTGATCAAGGAACTTCAAGATGTATTTAGTTGCCCATATGAGGAACAATCCAAAAAGACAGAAGAAAAATATTACCGCTTAAAACCCGATCAATTTTTTTACTCTGGCGGAATATCCCATTATAGTTGCTCTTCATAAACTAAACTCAAAAATTGACTGCAATACCTGGAGTCTCAACAGCCAAATCAAACCCATTGACCGAAGATATTTCAGTTCAAGGTATACAGCCTTAGTGTTCACTGAAGGGAAATCTCTTTGCTTCTCTAGTGCACACCGTTGATTCACAGCAGAGGCAAGCAAAAAAGGCGGAAACAAGTTACTGCAATGGTTTTGCGAGAACAAATCCTTTTTACCAGGGCTCAAGGAAACACCTATGAGCAAACTCAGCTGCAATTATTCAAATTACTTTAAAACCTTAATTACTGTGCTTATATATTCCATAATACTGATAGAAAATAGCAAGAAGCACAATCATTGACTTCACACGTGACTGACGGAACCGACAAGATTCTTCCAAAGTATTCTCAAGCGCATTGTGTGTTTGATCATGCAGTGATGAGTGAATGACGCCACCTTGCTGTCCACTCACCACACCAGGACCTGCGGCATTGAAAACATCGCTCACAGTGATCAGCAGCGACTTTTACCGCCACCACCTCTGTGAGCGTCTTGAACCAAAAGCTTAGGTTTGTGGTTCCGTTGGAAACAGCTTCCATTCCGCGTTCTCCGGGATCGAAGGAGATGCTTCCAGATCAGCTGGTTCTGAAAACACCACCCTCCACTCAGGCACACGGCAGGGGACGTAATCATGATGCTCAATTCTGATCCCCCCGATCACGGAAGGGGCACCATACCAACCCCCCTTCCAAGAGCCGTCTTCTTTGAGTGGGTTGTTCTTGAACCACACCCAACAACGAACGTTGGGTGTGGTCGTTGATTTCGCTGCAGGCATTCTTAAAGAATCTGGACTGAGGTTCTCTCCAATCCTGCGCCAAAAGCGTTCTTTGCAAACCAGAGCCCAGGAACCAATTGCCGCTTCACGATGATTATCACTGTTGCAGGAAAAACAACTCGTTCTTCTGACCTGCAGGGCTACGCGTTCAAAAAAGCACTTGAAACGCTTCGGATCTAGCTCGATGCAGGCATGCTCAAGCCCGTGGTGAAGATCTGGAGCGTTTGAGGCAATGAATGCCAAGTCAATACCAAATCGGTAAGTAAAACTAAGCTTGGTCAGGATTAGGTCAGTCAGTGCGGGTAGCGACTCAAAAGGCAAATGGATGTCAACAAACGCAACTCAAATGAGCCTCCATGATGGAAGGTTCAAGGTAAGCCTTGGATGAAGGTTGCTAGATGCAGAGAAAAGTCAATCATTGGACGCCCTCAAAGCAGGACGCTCAATAAGCCAGGATGGTCTTTTAGGTTAAGTGATCACATAGCACAGATCAACTCAAGGCTGAATGAGAGAGAGGCGACTCTTGACCGAGGGTGAACACAGCTGAAAAGCCACCCACTGAGTACAAATCGATTGCTATTCATTGCCCTCTGGGCTGTTGAGCATGTTTGATCGAAGGAACCACGATTTTTTGGGGCCTATCGGGTTGTAAGTCCAGTGATGGTGCAAATTCCCTCCACTGTGTTGTGAGCACCCAGGGAACAGACACTGACTTAGTCCAGCACTGTCTTTATCCATGCCTGACACCACTGATTTGCAACAGATCGGCATGACACATCAATTAGGTGAATAAGCCTGCGCCCTATCAGCAGCTTCCGGCCACTGGATTTAGGGCAAGGAAGCAAGCAGGCCAAGAGCTTTCAGTAACAACGGGAGTGCAGCTGTTCACAACTGGAGCGGAAGCCTTTTGAACTCCTGCATGGTGGTCAAAAGTGGTCATAAGCAGGCAAAACCAATCAATAAGCGCATTGATCCCGTCGTTCTGCAGAAGCTTGAGCCAGAGAGGCATCCATTCTCTTGAAGGCCTAAATCATTCCACCCCATCATGCACCGCTTGATCCAAAGATCAAAAGGAGATCAGGCGCACAGCTCAGATCTGAATGAACAGGATCATCTCTCTAATCCCAAGATGCACTGCAAACACTAAGGAAAAGAAAACGCTGCAACCTACTTCAAGCTGAATTATGCGCACTGAATCCTTTCCTCATCGCAATGGAGGCAAGAGGAACAACAACTGAAATCAGCAAAAAGTTGACTAGAAGGCATGGGGTTTGTTAGTAATAAGGAAACGAAAGTTTCCAATGCTTACCGGATCCGAACTTCTGAACAAGGTCAAAGACCTAGGCGATGTTTCCAAGACTGATCTCGCGACTGCTTGCGGCTACGTCTCCAAAAAGAAAGACGGCAGCGATCGGGTCAATTTCACAGCCTTTTATGAAGCTCTCCTCAACGCCAAAGGCATTGACCTTGGCGGCGGAAACGCTGGTGTTGGTAAAGGCGGACGTAAGCTTTCTTACGTAGCAACCGTTCAAGGAAATGGCAATCTGCTGATTGGCAAGGCTTATACGGCCATGCTCGATCTCCAAGTGGGTGACGAATTCACAATCAAACTTGGCAAGAAAGCGATCCGTCTCATTCCTGTGGGTGGAGAAGAAGAGAGCGAAGAGTGAGTCCTTTCTCATTCAGTTGAGCCTAACCCCGCCAAGAGCGGGGTTTTTTATTGCTTGACACTAAAATCACACCTCAACAAAAACGTACCCTTGCTCTATTGAAGCCATGACCCGGGTCGAAGAAACTGCAATCCACCTCACGGTTCAGTGGCTTACCAACAATGGATTCGAGAGCGTGGACAACTATTTGGAAACGGGAGGAAATCTCGTTCAGCTTGCAGAGTTGCTTTATCACCGCGAAACACAGGGAGATCTGCGTTCAGTTTTGAACACGCAAAAACGACGGGATAGGTTTGCTGGATCTCTCTATCTCTCCGCAGAGACGATCTAAACACTCCCTCCGCTAGTGAGCTGGAGTTCCGATAAAGCCCTTAGTCAGGGTGATCTCAGGGTATAGAACAAAAACTCAAATCAGCGTCAGACAAGTGAGGTTAGACCTCTGATCCTGCGACCAAATCGGCACTCTCTCTTGCGTTGTGCGTGGCCTCGTACTCAACAGGAAGGATGCACGTCATCGTGAAAACCAACATGACGGCTGTACATACATTTCTTAAAGTTTAGGAAACAAGTATCGATTGCACTGCAAAAGGAGCGATTCAAACGATCAATCTGTTTAAATCCTAAAGTTCCACTGGCACCTGCCTCTTCCAGGATAGATCCCCCTGTGCCAACTCCATGCAGCTTTGAGACATTGCCTGCTCCACGTCGTCCGTTTTTAGGGAGCACAGACGTGAACGAGAACAGAATTCCATGACCCTCAGCCGGCGCTCCTTCCTGCTGGGTAACGGCCAGATGGTCATTGGATTCGCTGCGGCAATGCAGCTTTTCCAATCCGAGACGGCAGAAGCAGCTGCCTTAACGATCCATGAATCAGTCCGCTCCTGTCGCCCAGACGATTCGCTGACGGCCCTGATCGAGGGAAATCAACGATTTGCAGAGGCTTGGCAAGCCAAAAATGGGACCTCAGGGAGAAACGAAAGAGCGCAACTGATGTCGAATCTTTGGAAAGATCATTGTTTTCTTTCTGCAAGCGTTCTGGAAGACGACCAATCTCCCTGGGCTTCCATCATCAGCTGTGCCGACTCAAGAGTTTCGCCAGAGTGGATTTTCGATGCAGCTGCTGGTGATTTGTTCGTGGTTCGCAACGCAGGCAATACGCCTTTTGATGAGGGAATTGCCTCTCTCGAGTATGGCGTTGCCGTCTTAAAAACCCCCTTAATCATGGTGTTAGGACACAGCAATTGTGGAGCTGTTCAAGCAGCAAGGACAAACAAGTCGCTCTCACCACTCTTAGACCAGCTCCTCCAACCCATCCAAGCCAATTTGACAACTGGAGACAGCCTGGAAGCCGCGATCAAGACCAACGCATGCGCCACCGCTCATCAACTCATGTCACGCAGCCGCATCCTGTCCAGTGCCGTTGAAGCCGGCAATCTTCAAATTGTGGTGGGATATTTCGATATCACCAGCGGTCATGTCTCATTGGTTTGAATTCGCACTCAACAAAGCATTCCCATGCTCTCCAAGACATCGCCTCAGACGCTCGTGAACCTTGAAAAGACACCCTGTCAATATTGTTTTAGAAGAAAAATTTAGGAACATGACATCGTCGGCACCTGTCGAGCTCTGTTGAGTGCTGGTCTGGCTTTACTGGTCTATAGAACGATTGCCGGGAGATTGCAAATGGCCTCCATCAACTGGGTTGGAACCCTGTGTTTAGTTCTGATCATCGTGAGTTACACCTCGATCGCCTACGCAGAACATCATCCCAATCAGAACAAGTCACAAAAGCTCTAGATCGGTCAACCGGAGCAGCGATTGAAAACAACTGCTGTTGTAGCCGAGGGAGAAGCCTCTGCCTTTGTTAAGAGACCTGGTCCTCAGCATCGGTCTTTACAGTTGAACTCCAAGTTTGCATTCAGGTCGTCACAATCAGCGCGTCCATTTCACCGAGCATTGAAACCGGTAGGTGAATGCACCAACACCAAATTCCCTGCACTTGGTGTCGACAACCGTTGCATCCTTTGGCACACCACGCATTGCCTGAGCTACCGCGATCTGTTCATTGACACCCTGGGCATTTGAGGTGCCCTGATGAGCCGCTGACACAGGTAGAGCTAACAGCAGAGAGGCACAAAACAAAGCGGCTCGCATTCTCGAGTCAGTCCCTAATTCAGAGTTCTAATTCACAAACAGAGCAACGCGACTCTCAGGCAACCTGGATCTCCTCTGTTCCAATTTTTGCCGGGTACAACACCATCTACCCATCTGGATCTTCAACAGCAGGCCATCGGGCCAAGTTTCCAACAAGACCATGACCACAGAACACCTTGGGAGAGAACACCGCCCCAAAACAGCCCTTAGATCTGAATACCGACGCCTGCGCGACGCGCTGATGCCAATGCTCAATGACGCGCTCGTGAACAACGTGCTCGCTTTTCTCAGGGAAAACAGTGAGACCACACGCATGGGCGCCATCGGCATCACCTGGCCTCTGCCCGGGGAACCGGATTTACGATGCCTGGCTGATCGGCAACCTGCACCCTTGGCTCTGCCAGCCACGGCAGCGGATTACAGCATCACCTATCACTGTTGGAGAAAAGCCCCATCGCAGGCAGAACTGCACAGGGATGCCTTCTCCATCCCAGCTCCTCTGGCATCTCCTGCGCTCCAGCCGATGGAGCTCGCCCTTCTTCTGATCCCCGCTCTTGCCATCGATCCAAACGGTGTTCGCCTGGGTTATGGGGGAGGGTGTTACGACCGGTTACTGCGTCAAACGGGATGGTCAGACCTGAAGACATTGGCTGTTCTGCCAGAGGCCTGCGTGTGCTCGTCTCCTCTCCCTGCAGATCCATGGGATCGGGCCCTGGATGGCTGGATCACTGAAAACGGATGGAAGAGACGGTGGACTGGCCAGCGAAGCGAAAGTTCTGCAAGATGACGATCCAAGACCCCCTAGCACCATGTCCGTGATTTCAAGTCGGCTGTTGGTGGCAGTCGCAGCTCTGGGGCTGGCACTGACAGCAGGCCGGCAGGCCCACGCCCATGGAATCGAAAGCTCACTGCGCTATCTCGATGGTCAATTGGAGCTGAGCAGCAGTTTCTCCACAGGGGAACCTGTTGAAGGTGCTGTCGTTCGCTTGCTGAACGCTGATGGGACACCGGGGGAAGAGCTCGGTCAGATCGGATCGAAGGGCCAGCTCACCCTGACGCTTCCGAACCTCGTTGAGGGCATCCTGGATCTACAGGTCGATGGCGGACCTGGTCATCGCGATTATCTGGAGTTACCGATTCGACAGGGCAATGTACTGCTG